>NZ_JAWDID010000047.1:0-41461 GCF_032464875.1 Allobosea rubneri | reverse complement strand
GCCTCGACCGCGGCAGCGGCGGCCCGGCCGAACTCCGCGGCGGCGCGCTGTCGGGCCAGGGCGTCGTCGCGCTTGCCCGTGCCCTCGCTTTCGAGAGCCTGCAATTCGGCAAGGCGCGCCAGGCTGCGCCGATAGGCCGAGAGCGCCTGGTTGGCCGCATCGCGCTGGCTGCGGGCCAGGGCGGCTTGCGCCTCGGCGGTCTTCAGCGCCTCGCCCTGGGTCTTGGCGGTGGCGAGGTCCTTCTCGGCCTGCGCCAGGGCGCTGCGCCGGGCATTCTCCTCGTCGCGATCCTCGAGTTCGTCCAGCCGGTTGCGAATGCTGCGGCGCCGGTCGAGCGCGGCGCGTAGTTCGGCGACCTCGGTCGCCAGCTTGCGCTCGGCTTCGGCGAGGCGGTCGCGTTCGTCGAGAGCGAGGGCGTAGGGGCCGCCGGCCTTGGGCCGCCGCGTCGCGGTCACCAGCCGCGACAGCTCTTCCTCGCAGGCGGCGACGGCCTGCGCCATGCGCCTGCCGCCGGTCAGCGATTCGACCTCGCCCTGCACCGAGAGCAGCACGGATTCGCGCGCCCGCTTCTCGCTCTCTTCCTCGCTCTTGGCGCGGCGCTCGATGCCGGTGATGCCCTGGCGCACCCAGAGCAGCCCCGCCGGGCCGGTAGTGCCGCCCTGCACCAGAGCGCCGATGAACTTTTCCGCCTCGTCGGCCTGCGCGATCAGCCGGCCGCTCGAAAGCTCGCGCACCATCGCCCGCTTGCCGCCATAGAACTGCTTGGTCAGGCGGAACGCACCTTCGGGCGTCGCGATATCGGCCTCGACCAAGGGGCTACCGCCGCTATAGGGCCGCAGCGCCTGCACCGCACCGGGCGTGCCGCTATAGGGCTGGAAGAACAGCGCATGCAGCGCGTCGAAGCAGGTCGACTTGCCGAACTCGTTGACGGCGCAGAGCACGTTGACGCCGTCGCCGATGCCTTCGACGGCGACGCCGGTGCCGGCGAAGCGCCGGACATTGTGGAGGCGTAGCGCGGTCAGCTTCATGGCTGCATCGCGTCGCAATAGGAGAACAGCCGCACCAGCGCCTCGCCGGCGATCTCGCGCTCGGCCTCCGGGCGGCTTTCATCGCGGCTCTCGGCGAGCAGCAACTCTGCGGCCTGGCGCAGGGCGCCAGCCCGATCGATCGCGTCGAGATCGGTATCCTCGCAATCGGCGGCCAGCGCTTCGCTGTCGAGCTGGAGATCGGCGAATTCCGGGGCGACGGCTGCGATCTCGGCTTCCAATGCCATTCGCGCAGCTGGGCGCAGGCGGCCGGAGGCGACGATGCGCAACAGCGTCTGGCGCCGGGCAGCTCCGGCCGGCAACTGTGCCGCGAGCAGAGCTGCGGCATCGTCGCCGGAGAGCAGTTCCAGGGAAAGGCTGCGCCAGGCGAAACTGCCGGTCTCGACCGGGGTGACTTCGGGCAGGGCGCCCGGGGCCGGCAGGCTGACGAGGAGGGCCCGTCCAGGCTCGCCATGCTTGAAGCGGTCGGGCTCGGGCGTGCCGCTGTACCAGCTGCGGGTATTGACGGCCATCTGGCCATGCCAATCGCCGAGCGCGAGATAGTCCAGCCCGGCGCGGGAGGCGCGGTCGGGCGCGATGATGTCGAGCCCGGAACCGTCCTCGGAAAAACTCTGGATCGCGCCATGGGCGAGGCCGAGTCTGAGCGCACCTTCCGGTGTGGCCGCCCGATCCATCCATTCGGTCAGGTCGCGGCCTGGGCGGCGCGTCGTGCAGGGGGCGGGGAGAAGCGCGACTGCCGCTTCCAGCAGGATCGGCTCCGGTTCCGTCGCCAGCACGACATTGGCCGGCAGGGCTGAGCGGGCGGCGGCCCATAGCTCGTCTGCGAGCAGGGAATCATGGTTGCCCGGCAGCATCACCCAGCGCAGGCCGGTGTGGCCGGCCATGGCGGCGAGCGCCTGACGCAGCATGGCCGGGCTCGGCGTCTCCGTGTCGAAGCAGTCGCCGGCGAGCAGGATCGTGCCGGCGCCCGCGGCGCGTGCCTGGGCGGCGAGCCGGTCGAGCACGGTGTGGCGGGCATCGCGCAGGCGGCCGCGCAGCTCCTCCGGCATGTTGCCGAAGCGCTTGCCGATATGCAGGTCCGATGAGTGGATGAAACGGAACATCATGCCTCTGGCCGGATGAAGTCAGCCTGCGGCGGGATTCGTCAAGGCGAGGCACGGCGTTACGATGGGGGCGGGCCCATGCCGTGAGTTCGTCGCCGCTCCCACTGGCGAAGATTCTGCGTAATTTCTAAGCACCATCAATATCTTGCGGGCAAATTCGGAATCGGTCTCGCAACGAGGATCGCGATATTCTGGGATCTGCTGCACAGAGGCCGCGAAAAGGTGGATTTGAACAATCTCCGGTTTGATGAAAATCTTGCATCAGAACCGACCATGCGCAGGGAAGGGCCGCTTGTGAGGATCGACGTGCTCGGCCTGCAGGCCTTCGTAAGCATCGCGGAGCGCGGCAGCTTCCATGCTGCTGCCTCCCATCTCAACCTGTCGCAGACGGCGCTGAGCCACCGCATCCGCAAGCTCGAGGAGGGGCTCGGTATCCAGCTCCTGCAGCGGACGACGCGCCAGGTCTCCCTGACGAAGGCCGGCACCGCCCTCCTGCCCAAGGCCCGCCGCATCTTCGAGGAGCTCGGAACCTCCCTCGACGAATTGCGTCTCGATGCCGAGGAGGTGGGGGAAAGCGTTGAGGTCGGCTGCCTGCCGACCATCGCGATGCGCAGCATGCCGGAGGTGATCGCGGAGTTCGTGCGCCGCCATCCGGACATCCACATCAGGGTGCACGACAACTCTGCCTCGGAGATCGCCGACAAGGTCCAGTCCGGCGAGGCCGAGTTCGGCATCACCATCGTCGCCGCCAACCGCTGGGATCTCGATCTCAAGCCGGTGGTCAAGGAGCCTTTCGTGCTTGTCTGCCCGCGCAATTCGCAGCTCGCGGCCGCGCCTTCGCTGACCTGGACCCAGCTCGAGGGCCTGCCACTGGTCCGCATCAGCGCCGAAACCGGCAATCGCATCCTGATCGACGATGCGCTCGGCGCCCGCCGCGAGAAGCTCGCCTGGCGCTACGAGGTCCAGCGTGTCGCGACCGCGGTGAGTTTCGTCCGTGCCGGCCTCGGCTTCACCATCCTGCCGCAGCTCGCGCTCGACATTGCCGCCGCCGAGGAGCTTGCGGCGATCCCGCTGCGCTCGCCGACGGTGACGCGCACGCTCGGGATCATCACGCGCAAGGGCGTGGCCCTGAAGCCCGCGGCGCGTGAACTGCTCTCGCTGGTCGTCGACGCGCTGAAGAGCGAGCGCCTGACCAGCTGATCGATTACTGAGAGTTGTGCATGAAACGCTGCATTCTTGTCATTTGAATAAGCAATCGCCGGCGGCCATGGTCGCGGCGAACGGGGAGGAGCAGGATACCGCGCCGGGCCGCATTGGCGGCGAGGCCAAGGCTGTCCGCGATCCCGGCCCGTTCAGGTTCGAGCCACGGCCTCATCGCTGGCGCCAAGATCACGGCCGGAGGCCGAGAGCCGATGCAGATCGCGATACCCTGCATGCTGATCCGCGGCGGCACCTCCAAGGGCGCCTATTTCCTCAGCCAGGACCTGCCTTCCGATCCGGCCGAGCGCGACGCCATCCTGCTTGCGGTGATGGGCTCGCCCGACAAGCGCCAGATCGACGGCCTCGGTGGCGCCCATCCGCTGACCAGCAAGGTCGCGATCGTCTCGCGCTCCACCGAGCCGGACTGCGACATCGATTTCCTCTTCGCACAGGTCGGGATCGAGACCGCCAGCGTCGACACGACCCCGAATTGCGGCAACATCCTCGCCGGTATCGGGCCCTTCGCCCTGGCGCGTGGCCTCGTCCCGGCGGCCGGCGCCTCGACGACGGTGCGCGTCCGCACGCTGAACACCGGCACCGTCGCCGATCTCGTGATGCAGACCGGCGACGGGCAGGCGGGCGTCACCGGAGAAGCGCGGATCGACGGCGTGCCCGGCACCTCGGCGCCGATCGATATCAGCTTCCTCGGTACCGAGGGCTCGGTCTGCGGCGCTCTGCTGCCCACCGGCAATGCGGTCGATATCGTCGACGGCGTCGAGGTCACGCTGATCGACAACGGCATGCCGGTGATCGTGATGCGGGCTGCCGATCTCGGCCGCACCGGCCATGAGCCGCGCGAAGAGCTCGACAAGGATCTCGAGCTCAAGGCGCGCATCCAGCGCATAAGGCTGGCAGCGGGCCCATTGATGAATCTCGGCGACGTTTCCGGCAAGGTCGTGCCGAAGATCGCGCTCGTTGCGGCGCCGCGCGCCGGTGGCGCCATCGCGACGCGCAGCTTCATCCCGCATGAATGCCATGCCTCGATCGGCGTTTTCGCCGCCGTCACGGTCGCGACCGCCGCTGCCCTGCCGGGATCGCCGGCGGCTTCCGTCGCCATCATGCCTTCGGGAAGGGAGCGCTCGCTCTCGGTCGAGCATCCCACCGGCGAGTTCACCGTGCGCCTGACGGTCGGCGGCACGCCCGAGAAGCCGGTGGTCGAACGGGCCGGGCTGCTGCGTACCGCCCGCATCCTGATGGACGGCCAGGCCTTCGTGGCGCCGCGGCCGGCCGCCTGAGTTCGCGACAAGAGGACTTTCGATCGATGCCGAGCCCGCAGAAGACAGGTCTGGTCGTTACCGCCCATCCCGGCGATTTCGTCTGGCGCGCCGGTGGCGCGATCGCGCTGCACGCAAGGCGTGGCTTCCGCGTCAAGATTCTCTGCCTGTCCTATGGCGAGCGCGGCGAGAGCCAGTTCGCCTGGAAGAAGGCGGGGGTGAAGATGGCGGACGTCAAGGCGCAGCGCCGTGATGAGGCCGAGCGCGCCGCTGCGCTCCTCGGCGCCGAGATCGAGTTCATGGACGCCGGCGACTACCCGCTGCGCACGACCGAGCCGATGCTGGAGCGCGCCATCGACATCTTCCACGAACTCAATCCGAGCTTCGTGCTGACCCACGCGCTCGAAGACCCCTACAATGTCGACCACCCCGAGGCGACGCGCTTCGCCCAGGAGGCGCGCATCATCGCCCAGGCGGCCGGCCACAAGCCCAACCCCGAGCGCGCCTATGCGGCGCCGCCGCTCTTCCTGTTCGAGCCGCACCAGCCCGAGCAGTGCAATTTCAAGCCGAATGTCATCCTCAACATCGACGAGGTCTGGGAGGTGAAGCGCCAGGCCTTCGAGATCCTCGCCGCCCAGAAGCATCTCTGGGAATATTACACCCGCGTCGCGCTGAACCGCGGCATGCAGGGCGGGCGCAATTCCGGCAAGGCGATGACCTATGGCGAGGCGTATCAGCGCCTCTTCCCGGAAGCGCTGGAGACGCTGGCATGAAGCCCGTGGTCGTCAGGACGAACAAGCGCACTGCTGCCGCCGACATCGCATCCTTGGCCGAACTCGGCGTCTCGACCACGCATGAGGCGATGGGGCGCAGCGGCTTGATGAAGCCCTATATGCGGCCGATCTATGCCGGCGCGCAGATCGCCGGCAGCGCTGTCACGGTACTGGCCCAGCCCGGCGACAACTGGATGATCCATGTCGCGATCGAGCAGGTGAAGCCCGGCGACGTCCTCGTCGTCGCCTGCACCACCGACAATACCGACGGCATGTTCGGCGACCTGCTCGCGACCTCGCTGATGGCGCGCGGCGGCGTCGGCCTCGTCATCGATGCCGGGGTGCGCGATGTCCGCGTGCTGACCCGGATGGGCTTTCCGGTCTGGTCGCGGGCGATCTCGGCCAAGGGCACGGTCAAGGCGACTTTGGGCTCGGTGAATATCCCGGTGGTCTGCGCCGGGGCGCTGGTCAATCCCGGCGATGTCGTTGTCGCCGATGATGACGGGGTCGTGGTCGTGCCGCGCCTCGATGCGGCTTCCGTCGCCGAAGCCGGGCGCAAGCGCGAGGCCGGCGAGGAGGAAAAGCGGCGGCGTCTGGCCTCTGGCGAACTCGGCCTGGACATGTACGCTATGCGCGAAGGCCTAGCCAAGGCAGGCCTCGTCTATCGCGACGACGAAGACGACTGAGCACAAGAAGAACCCCGCAAACGGGGATCGAGCAGAACTCTCGGGGAGGAACGACATGACGCATCGCAGGACTGTTCTCAAAGGAGTGCTGGGCTTCGCGCTGGCCGCGTCGGTCAGCAGCGTGGCACTGGCGCAGGAGGCGCTGAAGATCGGCCTCATCCTGCCTATGACGGGGCCCTTCGCCTCGACCGGCCGGCAGATCGACGCCGCGGTGAAGCTCTTCCTGGCCCAGGAGGGCGCCGTCCATGGCGGGCGCAAGCTCGAAGTGATCCTCAAGGACGATGCCGGCAACGCCGACGCGACGCGCCGCCTCGCGCAGGAACTGGTCGTCAACGACAAGGTCTCGGTGCTGGCCGGCTTCGGCCTGACTCCGCTCGCCATGGCCACCGCGCAGATCGCGACACAGGCCAAGGTACCCCAGATCGTGATGGCGGCCGCGACCGCGACGATCACCGAGGCCTCGCCCTATATCGCGCGCACCTCCTTCACGCTGCCGCAGGCATCCGAGCCGATGGCGGATTGGGCCTGGGCCAACGGCATCAAGAAGGTCTTCACCGTCGTCACCGATTACGGCCCGGGCATCGATGCCGAAACCTCCTTCGCCAACAAGTTCAAGGCGGCCGGCGGCACGGTCGAGAGCGTGCGCGTGCCGCTGCGCGGCCCCGACTTCGCGCCCTTCCTGCAGCGCGTCTCGGAAGCCAAGCCCGATGCCCTCTTCGTCTTCGTGCCCTCCGGCGTCGGCGCGCAGTTCATGAAGCAGTTCGTCGAGCGCGGCCTCGACAAGGCAGGCATCAAGCTGATCGGCCCGGGCGACGTGGTCGACGACGACATTCTCCAGGGCATCGGCGACGTCGCGCTCGGCGCCATCACCACCCATCACTACTCGGCAGCGCATGACAGCCCGGCCAACAAGGCCTTCGTCGAGGCCTTCCAGAAGGCCAATCCCGGCATGCGGCCGAACTTCATGGCGGTCGGTGGCTATGACGGCATGAAGCTGATCGCCAAGGCGCTGGAAGCGACCAAGGGCGACGCCAATGGCGACAAGCTGATCGCGGCGATGAAGGGGGCGTCCTGGGAAAGCGTGCGCGGGCCGGTGAAGATCGACCCGGACACGCGCGACATCATCCAGAACATCTATGTCCGCAAGACCGAAAAGGTCGGCTCCGAGCTCCAGAATGTCGAGTTCGCGACGATCAAGGACGTCAAGGACCCGGTGAAGGCCCGCAAGTGACGGCAGCGGGCCAGGCCCGGGCGGAACGAAACGCATGTTGACCATCCTGTTCGACGGCATCGCCTATGGGATGGTGCTTTTCGTCCTCGGCTGCGGGCTCTCCGTGACGATGGGGTTGATGAACTTCGTCAACCTCGCCCACGGCGCCTTCGCCATGCTCGGCGGCTATGTCGCCGTGCTGGCGATGCAGCGGCTCGGCCTGCCTTTCCTGGCGAGCCTGCCGCTCGCCTTCCTGTCCGCGGCCGTGATCGGGATCGTGCTCGAGCGCCTGATCTATCGGCCGATGTACGCCAAGAGCCATCTCGACCAGGTGATGTTCTCGATCGGCCTCGTCTTCATGGCAGTGGCCGGCACCGACTGGCTGATGGGCTCGACCCAGCAGTTCATCCGCCTGCCGGCCTGGCTGCAGGGGCGCTTCGAGATCGCCGGGGTCGGCATCGGCCGCTATCGGCTCTTCGTCATCGCGATCTGTGGAATCCTCGCCGTCTCCCTGCAATGGGGCTTTACCCACACCCGCTTCGGCAGCCGCCTGCGCGCCGCCGTCGACGATGCGCGGGTGGCGCGCGGGCTCGGCATTCCCGTCAACCGGCTCTTTGCGCTCACCTTCGCGCTCGGCAGCGGGCTGGCCGGTCTCGGCGGTGCGCTCGGCATCGAACTCATGGGGCTCGACCCGACCTTTCCGCTGAAATTCATGATCTACTTCCTGATCGTCGTCACGGTCGGAGGCACCTCCAGCATCACCGGCCCGTTCTTCGCGGCGATGCTGCTCGGCGTCGCCGATGTCGTCGGCAAATATCTCGTGCCGCAGGTCGGCGCCTTCATCATCTATGCGCTGATGGTCGTGTTGCTGATCACCCGGCCGCATGGGCTGTTCGCGAGGGCGCGGGCATGAGGGCCGAGAGTTTCGAGGCCCGCGTCCGGCAGGCGCTCTATGCCGGCCGCCGCTGGCACCCGGCCGAGATCGCCTTCTGGATACTCGCCTTCGCGGCCTTCGTACTGTTCCCGAGCCATCTGCTGCTGCTCAACGAGATCGCGATCCTCGCTCTGTTCGCGCTCTCCCTCGACCTGATCCTCGGCTATGCCGGCATCGTCTCGCTGGGGCATGCCGCCTTTCTCGGCATGGGCGCCTATGCGGCCGGGCTCCTGGCCAAGCACGTCACCGGCGATCCGGTCGCCGGCCTTGCCTGCGGCATGGCGGCCGCCGGGCTGGTCGGCCTCCTGACCAGCCCGCTGGTCCTGCGCGGCAGCGATCTCACCCGGCTGATGGTGACGCTCGGCGTGGCGCTGATCCTCTACGAGTTGGCGAATTCCTTCGGCTCGCTGACGGGCGGCGCCGACGGGCTGCAAGGCGTGATGATGAAGCCGGTGCTCGGCCAGTTCGAGTTCGATATCTTCGGCCGCACCGCCTATCTCTATTCGCTCAGCGTCCTTTTCGTGCTGTTCCTGATCGCGCGGCGGGTGGTGCATTCGCCCTTCGGGCTTTCGCTGCGGGCGGTCCGAGACAATCCGCTGCGCGCTTCGGCCTCGGGGGTCCCGAACGGGCGGCGCCTCGCCGCGGCCTACACCCTGGCGGCCGCCTATGCCGGCGCGGCCGGGGCGCTGCTCGCCCAGACCACGCAGTTCGTCTCGCTCGACGTGCTCGACTTCCATCGTTCGGCCGATCTGATGCTGGTGCTGATCATCGGCGGCGCCGGCTATCTCTATGGCGGGCTGGTCGGCGCCATCGCCTTCAAGCTGCTGCAGGACGCGATTTCGAGCTTCACCCCGCAATACTGGATGTTCTGGATCGGGCTCTTCCTCGTGCTGTTCGTGCTCGGCGGGCGAGAGATCATCCATGGCGCGATCAAGACGGTGGTCGGCCGCTTCGCCCGCCTCGGCAAGGGAGGCGCGTGATGAGCGTCGCTCTCCAGACCTTCGACCTCTGCAAGAGCTTCGGTGGGATCACCGCGACGGACCATGTCGACTTTTCGCTCGCGAAGGGCGCACGCCACGCCCTGATCGGCCCGAACGGCGCCGGCAAGACCACTTTCGTCAACCAGCTCACCGGCGTGCTCAGGCCGAGCTCCGGGCGCATCGCGCTGCTGGGCGAGGATATCACCAGGCTGCCGCGCGAGGCGCGGGTCAAGCGCGGCCTCGCCCGCACCTTCCAGATCAATCAGCTCTTCGGCACGATGACGCCGCTGGAGATGATCGCCCTCGTCACCTCCGAGCGGCTCGGCCGCGGCAGTCAGCCTTTCCGCGCGCTCGACCGCGACTCCGAACTCGTCGACCAGACCGCCGAGATCCTGAACCGTTTCCGGCTCGACGACATCATGGACCGCAAGATCGCGACGCTGCCCTATGGCAAGCAGCGCCAGATCGAGATCGCCGCCGCCTTTGCCGCGCGGCCCACGGTCCTGCTGCTCGACGAGCCGGCGGCCGGCGTGCCGGAGGCCGAGCGGCGCGAGCTGATGCAGACGGTTGCCGAGCTTCCGGACGATGTCTCGGTCCTGCTGATCGAGCACGACATGGACCTCGTCTTCCGCTTCGCGACGCGCATCACCGTGCTGGTCAACGGGCGCGTGCTGGCGGAGGGGACGCCGGAGGAGATGGCGCGGGATCAAGCCGTGCGCGCGGCCTATCTCGGCGAGGGCGCCCATGCCTGAAGCAGCGCCATCCGAACTCCTGAGGATCGAGAAGCTGAGCGCCGGCTATGGCGAGGCGCAAGTGCTGTTCGATATCGACCTCAGCCTTGCCGAAGGGCGCTCGCTCGCGCTGCTCGGCCGCAACGGCGTCGGCAAGACGACTTTGGTCAACAGCATCATCGGCGTGACGCGACGGCGCGGCGGGCGGATCGTGCTCGCCGGGCGCGACCTCTCCACGGCCTCGCCCGAGCAACGCGCCCATGCCGGCATCGGCTGGGTGCCGCAGGAGCGCAACATCTTCAAATCGCTGACGGTGCTTGAGAATCTGACGGCGGTGGCGCTGCCGGGGCCGTGGGACGCGGCCCGCGTCTTTCGCATGTTTCCCCGACTGGCCGAGCGCAAGGCCAATCTCGGCAACCAGCTTTCCGGCGGCGAGCAGCAGATGCTGGCGATCGGCCGGGCGCTGATGCTCAATCCGAAGCTGCTGCTGCTCGACGAGCCGACCGAGGGCCTCGCCCCGATCATCGTCGAGGAACTGCTCAAGGCGTTGAAGGGCCTGTTCCGCGAGGAGGGGCTTTCCGCCATCGTGATCGAGCAGCATGCGCGAAAGATCCTCGAACTGACCGATGACGCCATCGTGCTCGAACGCGGGCGCGTGGTCCTGGCCGAGCGCAGTGCTACGCTGATCGCCGAGCCCGAGCGCCTCGAACACCATCTCGGCCTAACGGCCGCTGCCTGATCAACGAGAACCGGGAGGAAACGTCATGACCCAGAGGAAGAAGCCGCCGTTCCGGGGCGACATGGTCGGAAGCCTGCTGCGCAGCGCGCCGGTCAAGGACGCCCGGGCCAAGCATGCTGCCGGCGAGTTGAGCCAGGCCGATCTGACCAGGATCGAGGACGAGGAGATCAGGAAACTCGTCAAGAAGCAGGAAGAGGTCGGCCTGCAGGCGGTGACGGACGGCGAATATCGTCGCGCCTTCTGGCATTTCGACTTCCTCGACGGCTTGACCGGCGTCACGACCTACGAGACCGATGCGGGAATCCAGTTCAAGGGCGTCGCGACCAAGGGGCACGGCATCCGCGTCACCGGCAAGCTCGACTTCCCGGCCGACCACCCGCATCTCGCCCATTTCAAGTTCCTGGCCTCGGTGACCAGCCGCGTGCCGAAGATGACGATTCCGAGCCCGTCCATGCTGCATTACCGCGGCGGGCGGAAGGCGATCGACCCGAGCGCCTATCTCAGGATGGAGGATTACTACGAGGATCTCGGCAAGGCCTATGCCAAGGCGATCAAGGCCTTCTACGACGCCGGCTGCCGCTATCTGCAGCTCGATGACACCAGCCTGTCCTATTTCTGCGATCCCGAGCAGCGCAAGATGCTGGCCGAGCGCGGCGACGATCCGGACAAGCTGATCTTCGTCTATCGCGACGTGCTCAACGCCGCGCTCAAGGCGAAGCCGGCCGACATGCAGATCACCACCCACACCTGCCGCGGCAACTTCAAGTCGACCTTCATCGCCTCAGGCGGCTACGAACCGGTGGCGGACATGGTCTTCAACCAGATCGATGTCGACGGCTATTTCATGGAGTGGGACGATGACCGCTCCGGCGGCTTCGAGCCGCTGCGTTTCCTGCCGAAGGGCGACAAGCAGGTCGTGCTCGGCCTCGTCACCTCCAAGTTCGGGGAGATCGAGAGCAAGGACAATCTCAAGCGCCGGATCGAGGAAGCGTCGAAATACGCGCCGCTGGAGCAGCTCTGCCTTTCGCCGCAATGCGGTTTCGCCTCGACCGAGGAGGGCAATGTCCTCGCCGAGGACGAGCAGTGGGCAAAACTCTCGCGCATCCTCGAAGTCGCCAAGGAGGTCTGGGGATGAGCAGCGAACCCTGCTTCGACATCGCCCATCTCGCGCATGTCGAGCTTCTCACCGACAAGCCGGCCGAGAGCCTCGATTTCTTCGTCAATGTCTACGGGCTGACCGAGAGCGGGCGCGAGGGCGACAGCGTCTTCCTGCGCGCATGGGACGATTACGAGTTCCATACGCTCAAGCTGACGGCGGCGAAGACCACCGGCATTGGCCATGTCGCCTACCGGGCGACCAGCGAGCAGGCGCTGCGGCGTCGTGTCGAGGCGATCGAGGCGATGGGTTGCGGCATCGGCTGGGTCGATGGCGATCTCGGCCATGGCCGGGCCTATCGTTTCCGCGACCCGGACGATCATGTCTTCGAGATCTATTTCGACACCAACAAATATGTCGCCCCGCCGCATGAGCGCCCGGCGCTTAAGAACCAGCCGCAGCGCAATCATGGCCGCGGCTGCGCTGTCCGTAGGCTCGACCATCTCAACCTGCTCGCCCGCGACGTCGCGGCGATCCGCGACTTCCTGCCGAAGGCGCTGGGCAGCCGCGTCACCGAGCAGATCGTGCTCGATTCCGGCGAGGTCGGCGGCTGCTGGTTCACCGTCAACAACAAGAGCTACGACATCGCCTATACCCGCGACCACACCGGCAGCCTGGGACGCTTCCACCACGTCACCTATGCCGTCGACCAGCGCGAGCATGTGCTGGAAGCCGCCGACATCTTCCTTGAGAACGGCGTCTACATCGAGACGGGGCCGCACAAGCACGCCGTGCAGCAGACCTTCTTCCTCTATGTCTACGAGCCGGCCGGCAATCGCGTCGAGATCGCCAATGCCGGCGCGCGCCTGATCCTCGATCCGGACTGGCAGACCGTCACCTGGACGGAGGAGGAGCGGAAGAAGGGTCAGGCCTGGGGGCTGAAGACAATCGAGAGCTTCCACACCCACGGCACGCCGCCGGTTCCGGCAGCGGGCCACTGAGGGAAAGGGCGGCGCTCCCCGGTGCGGCCTTCAGGGCCGCATCGCAGACAGCACGAACATCGGCACGTCGCCGGGATAGGGCGGGGCCAGGAACAGATGCTGCCAGGAGGTGGCCGGGCCGAAGCCGGCCTCGTCCAGCATCTGCCGCGCCTTGTCCTCGGTAAGCCCGTCGTGCAGCGGCAGGCGGGCGGCGATATCGGCCGGATAGGTCGAGCGGTATTGCGGCGCGACCGACCAGAGCCCGTCTGACACCACGACCCGTCCGCCCGGGCGCAGGATGTCGCAAGCCTTGCGCAGCGCCGCCATCGGCTGCTCCAGCGTCCACAGCACATTGCGCAGCGTTACGATATCGGCCGAGCCCGGCGCGATCGCCGCGTCCTGCAGCGTCTCGGCGATGAAGTCGACGGCGAGGCCCTGCGCTTTCGCGGCGGCCCGTGCAACGGCGAGCATGCCCTCCGCCCCGTCATAGGCGCGCACGCGATGGCCGAGCGCGGCCGCGACTAGCGCGCAGGCGCCCGTGCCGGTGCCGAGATCGACGACGTCGAGCGGCTGCTTGGCGGCAAAGGCTGCTTCCAGGACCTCCTGCCAGAGCGCGGACTGGGCGACATGCGAGGCGACGCCGTCGAATTTTGGCGCGCGAGCGGTCCAGTAGCCGGTCACGGCATGCTGTACGTCGGAAGCGGTCATGGCGCGGCCTCTCCATAGCAGTCGGGGTCGACGAGGTATTCGATATGGCGCCGGCCGGAGGCCGTAGCACCGATCCTGACCGCGACGCCGAAGACCCGCCGGATCGTCTCCTCGGTCAGCACGGTTTCGGGCGTGCCGGAGGCGACCAGGCGGCCTTCGTGCAGCAGCGCGATCTCGTCGCAGAACAGCGCCGCGAGGTTGAGGTCGTGCAGGGCGACGATGCAGGTCACGCCGAGCCGGCGGACAAGGGTCAGGATCGAGAGCTGGTGCTGGATGTCGAGATGGTTGGTCGGCTCGTCGAGGATGAGCTCGCTCGGCGTCTGCGCCAAAGCCCGCGCGATATGCACGCGCTGGCGCTCGCCGCCCGAGAGTGTGTGCCAGAGCTGGTCGTGCCGTTCGCTCATGCCGACCCGCGCCAGCGCCGCATCGACTGCCTGCTCGTCGGCCGCGCTCCAGGAGGCGAGGGCGCTGCGATGCGGGGTGCGGCCGAGGCGGACGACGTCGCAGACGCAGAGCTGGATCTCGGTCGTCGCCTGCTGCTCGACGAAGGCGAGGCGGCGGGCGAGCTCGCGCCGCGACACCTGGCCGATATCGCGGCCATCGAGCTCGACCACGCCGGACGAGACCTTGCGCAGCCGGCAGAGCAGCCGCAGCAGGCTCGACTTGCCGGAGCCGTTCGGCCCGATCAGGCCGAGGATCTTGCCGGGCGCCGCTTCGAGCGTCACGCCGCCGACGATCATCCGCCCGGAGGTGCCCCAGGAAACGTCGCGTGCCGAGAGCGTCATGCCGGTCGCCTGGCGCGATAGAGGATGATGGCGAAGGCTGGCGCCCCGACTAGCGCGGTGACGACGCCGATCGGCAGGATCTGCTGCGGCACCAGGATGCGCGAGAGGATGTCGGCCAAAATCATGAAGATCGCGCCGATGACGAGGCAGACCGGCAGCAGGCGGGCATGGCCGGGGCCGACCAGGAAACGGGCGGCATGCGGGATGACGAGGCCGACGAAGCCGATCGTGCCGACGATGCTGACCATGGTCGCGGTCATCACCGCGGTCACCGCGAAGAGGACGATGCGCACGCGCGTCACCGCGACGCCGAGCGAGGCGGCAGCATCTGCCCCGAAGGCGAAGGCGTCGAGCGCCTTGGCGTGCAGCATGCAGATCGCGAAGCCCGCGAGCGCGACCGGCGTCGCGACGAAGACGTCCGGCCAGCGCACGCCGCCGAAATTGCCAAGCAGCCAGAACATCACGCCGCGCGCCTGCTCGGCGCTGGCGAGCGTCGTGACGATCGTCGCCGTGGCGGCGTTGAAGAGCTGCGAGCCGGCGACCCCGGCGAGGATGACGCGATCGCTCGCCCCGCCGGCGCCCGCGGCCAGCAGCGCGACGATCAGCAGCGCCGCGACCGAGCCGAGAAAGGCGCCGCCGGAGACGGTCAGCACCGCTCCGCCGAAGCCGAGGATCATCACCGCCACCGCGCCCGTCGAGGCGCCGGCCGAGATGCCGAGGATATAGGGCTCGGCCAACGGGTTGCGCAGCAGCGCCTGCAGGATCGCGCCCGACAGCGCCAACGCGCCGCCGCACAGCCCGGCCAGCAGCGCCCGGCTCAGCCGGTAGTCGAAGATCACGCCCTGCTGGATCGCGCTGACCGGATAGCCGAGATCGAACAGCCCGTTGCCAAGCGCCTGAAAGGCGGTCGCCAGCGGAATCCGCATCTCGCCGATGGTCACGGCGAGCGCGATGGCGAAGACCAGCGCGGCCAGCGCTGCGAACGCGATGCCGATCCGCGCCGGCCAGTTCGGCTGGACGGGGTGGTGGCTCACCGGGCCAGGCCGAAGCGCTCGATGCCGCGTGCCAGCGCCTCGATGCCGTCGACGGTGTCGAGCCCGGCGCGCGTCGCGCCGACATCCATCACCACGATCCTGTCCTGCTTGACGGCATCGAGCTTGCTCGCCACCGGGTCGGTCTTCAGGAAATTGAGCTTGAGATCGATGTCGTCGGCGGGAAAGCGCCGGCGGTCCATCTTGACGACGACGATCACGGCGGGGTTCGCGGCGGCGATGCTCTCCCAGCCGACCAGCGGCCATTCCTCATTGGTGGTGATGACGTTGCGGGCGCCGAGCTTCGACAGGATATAGGCCGGCACGCCGTTCTTGCCGGCGATGAAGGCATCGCCCTTGATGTCCTTGCTGGAGAACCAGACGGCGACAGGCACGTCCCGCGCCTTCATCCCGGCGACCGACTGCACCGCCTTCTCCTCGCGTGCCTTCAGCTCGGCGATCAGGGCCTCGGCGCGGTCGGACACATCGAAGATCTGACCGAATTCGCGGATGTTCTGGTAGACCAGCTCCATCGAGAACATCTTGGTCCGCACGCCGTCGCCGGGGCCGGAATTGTCCTTGCCGACGCAGTCGGTCGGCGAGACATAGGTCGGCACCTTGACCTTGGCGAACTGGTCGCGCTTCCCGACGATGCCGTTCGGCCCGATATGCCATTCGAACATCGCGGTGACGAGGTCGGGCTCCTGGGCGACCACCGCCTCGAAGCTCGGGTCATTGTCGGCGAGCCGCTTCACCTTGGCGTTCACCGCCTCATAAGGTTTGGCGACCGGGCTGAACCAGACGGCGGTGCCGACGACGCGGTCGCCCAGGCCGAGCGCATAGAGGATCTCGGTCTGCGTCTGGCCGACGGCGACCACGCGCTTCGGCGCCTGGTTGAAGGTGATGGTCTCCCGGCAGTTCTCCAGCGTCAGCGGATACTGCGTCGGCGGATACTGCGTCGGCGCGGCCTGCGCGCCGGAAGCGAGGCACAGGCCGGCAGCCAGGGCCAGCGGGAGAGAGAAACGCTGGACCATGTGCATGAAACCCTTCGAAGGCGGGAGAGAACGGCCGGCGCCGAGGCATGGGCCAAGTCGGCGCGACTTGAGCCAATATGTAATGTTATAACAAAGCTGATAGAGGGCTGCGCCGCGACCTGTCAAGCTGGTGCGAGCAAAGGCGCCGGCGGCGCTCGTAGAGATGGGCATCTGGATTCATCGCTCCCCGAGATGAAGGCGGGAAGCAGGCGATTGCGACGGAGCGGCGGGATCCTCGTCCCGCGCTTGTCCGCAACCCTCCGGAGCACCCCGCCCGAAAGACCTTCCGATGATCAGGGCAGGTCTCCTGGCTCGCGGGTCGATGCTGGTTCCGTCCGGCCTTCCCGGCGCCGGAGCGCCAGTGGACGATGGGTGGAGAGCTCGCCGCTTACAGTTGCGGGGGCAGCCTCGGCCTCGGCGCTGCGCGCCTCACCGAATTCCCTCTTAGCTCCAGGGCGTGACGCCTGGAGAACCATGATCGGCTGCGACCATAGATCGGCAAGGACCGGCGTCAAGCGGTCGGAAGCTGCGGGCCCGACGCCGTCTGCATCAGGTTGCCGCAGAGCTGGCGCAGCGTCACGACATAAGGGTTGCGGGCGAGGAAGCTCGCTTCGCCGAAATAGATCGGGATCTCCGGCAGTTCGGCGATTTCGAGTCCGGCGATGCTGGTCTCGCTGCCGTCGAGGCACCAGGCCGGGATGATCGCGAAGCCGATCCCGGCCTCGACGCAGCGCTTCACGCTCGAGCTGCCGGAGGTCGAGATCGCGATCTCCATCTCCGACCCGTCGGGGCGCAGGTAGTCGATGGCGAGGTTGCGCAGCAGCTGGCCGGGCTCATAGGTCACGAAGGGGCGCCTCTGCGCCCATTCCCGGATCTCGCCCGGCGCCGGGGCCGCGCCCCAGGCGGTGGGGAAGACGAGTGCCGGCCGATAGGTGCAGACCAGATGCTGCGGCACGTTGGGGTCACCGAAATAGCGCTCGGTGATGCACAGATCGAGGCTGCCATCCTTGATCATCTCGGGGAGGGAGGTGTCGCGCTCATAGGCGAGGATTTCGACCTGTGGGAAGAGTTCCCGGAACCGGGCCAGGATCGGCGGCAGCAGATAGTAGAAGATCGCCTGCGGCAGGCCGATGCGCAGCACCGGCCGCTCCTTGTCGAGCGTGCGGTCGAGCCTCGCCAGGACCGTGTCGAGCTCCGGCAGCAAGAGCTTGTAGAGGCTGCGCCCGCGCGGCGTCAGTGTGACCGTCTTGGCGCCCTGCTCGGAGAGGACGAGGCGCTCCTCCAGCACCTGTTCGAGCCGGCGGACATGGTTGGCGGCGGATTGGTAGCTCATCCCCAGCTTGCGGGCCGCGGCCGAATAGGAGCCGTCGCGCGCGACGATGAAGAAGGTCTGGATCAGCGTCAGATTGGCTTCGCGCATGGCTCGTTCCGCGGCGGGGAGCCCCACTCATATCCATAGGCGGCGGCCTTCCGCCACTTTCAAACAATGGCGCAAGTCGGGGCGGATCATTTGGATCGACCCGAAAGGCGAAGCGACCGAGGGTCGCGCATCGCTTTTCAGGACGCCCGTCGCCTCGCATGGCCCGCTCTCCTTCCCTCCATGTTGCCGTGATTGGCGCCGGAATCGTCGGCGCCGCAGCCGCGCATTTCCTGGCGGCGGCCGGGGCGCGGGTCACGCTGCTCGATGCCTCCGGTCCGGCGGCCGGCGCGACCGGCGCTTCGGACGGCGCGGTCTCGGTCGCGAGCAAGAAGCCCGGTCCGATGATGGACCTCGCCCGTCACGCCCGCGCCTTCTATGGAAGCTGCGAGGCCGATGGATTGCTGCGCGGCCTGTTCCATCGCCGCTCGACCTTCCTCGTCGCCCGCACGCCGCTCGAAGCTGATCTCGTCGCCGAGCACGGCGCCGATCTCGCCGCCGCCGGCGAGCGCGTGCTGGATGTCGACCGGCCGACGCTGCTGGCGCGCATTCCGGGCCTCGGCGAAGGCGTCTGCTTCGCGCTTGAAATTCCCGACGACGGCCACGCGCTCGGCTACGAGATCACCCAGCGCCTGCTGCAGCGAAGCAGCGTCGCGGTCCGGCGCAATGCGCCCGTCTCCGAGATCGTCATGCAGGGCGGGCAGGCCGTCGGGGTCGCGGTCCGCGGCGAGCTTCTGGCGGCCGACGCCGTCCTCGTCGCCGCCGGGATCGGCTCGGTCGGCCTGCTCGGTCTCGGCGATATCCTGATCCCGCGGAAGGGCCAGATGGTCGTGACCGACCGCGCCGCCGCCGGCCGGCCAGCGATCGACGGCCATCTGATGGCGGCCTCCTATCTTGCCGCCAAGCGCGGCATCGTCCGTGACAACGCCCATATCGGCCTCGTCATCGATCCCTTGGTCACCGGCCAGTTCCTGATCGGCGGCAGCCGCGAGGACCACCGCGCCGACCAGGCGACCGACGCCGTGACGATCTCGGCGATCCTGCGGGATGCGCTCGATCTCTATCCGCCGCTGCGCGAGCGCCGCGTGCTGCGGACCTTTGCCGGTGTCCGCACCGCTTCGCGCGACGGCCTGCCGATCATCGGCCCGCATCCGCATCTGGCCGGGGTCACGGTCGCCACCGGCTTCGAGGGCGATGGCATCTGCCTCGGCCCGTTCATGGGCGCCAGCGCTGCCCGGATGATCCTCGGCGAGGCGCCGGGCGTCGATCTTTCCCTGCTCTCGCCCCAGCGCTTCGCCGCCGTCGAGGCCCTGGCATGAACCCCTGCTTCTACTGGATCGGCCGCCCGGTTTCCTTCCGTCCGGGCGAGACCATCGCCGCAGCATTGCTGCGCGCCGGCATCGCCGATCTCGGCCCCGAGGGCGGAGCCGTGCGTGGCCGCGTGTTCTGTGGCATCGGCGCCTGCCAGGCCTGCGTCGTCGCGATTGCGGGCGAGGGGCCCGTCGAAGCCTGCCTAACGCCGGCGCGTTCCGGCATGCGCCTTGCTCCCCAGCCCGGCCTCGGACTGCACCATGACTGAGCTACCGGTCCTTGTCGTCGGCGGCGGGCCTGCGGGCGTCGCTGCGGCCGTGACCCTGGCGGAAGCCGGTCTGCGGGTGCTGCTGATAGAGCAGCGCGACCGGCTCGGCGGCGCCATCCATCGCCAGCCGGCCCCGGACGCGCCGCCAGTCTGGAAAGGTACGGCGCGGCACCGGCGCAATTGGGCGGAACTGGCCTCGCGTCTCGAAAGTGCGGCGGGCCTGATCGAGCTGCGGACCTCGACGGTCTTCCTCGGCATCGACGGGGCGGGGCGCTTCCTGTTCGATGATCGGATGGCCGGCCGCGTCTTTGCGCGTCGCGTCCGGGCAGCGATCGTCGCTGTCGGCGCCGTCGAGAAGATCCACCCGTTCGAGGGGTGGGAGCTGCCGGGCGTAATGAGCGCGGGCGGCGCCCAGGTCCTGCTCAAGGAAACCGGCCGGCCGCCGGAAGGTCCGATCGTCGTTGCCGGCAGTGGCCCGCTGCTGCTCGCCGTCGCTGCCCAGCTCGCCCGCGCCGGCAACCCGCCGCTCGCCGTGCTGGAGCGCGGAAGGCCATGGCAGAAGCCGAAAGCTCTGGCCGGCCTGATGACGGCCGGGCCGCAGCTCGCCGAAGCGGCCGCCTACGCCGCGGCGCTCGCCTTGAAGCGCGTGCCTTATCGTAGTGATAGCGAGGTGCTGGGCGTCAGCGAGACGGGGCAGGGGCTCGCGATCCGGGTCCGCTCGGGCTCCGCCAAGAGCCTGCTGCAGGCTCGCCATCTGCTGATCCATGACGGGCTGGAGCCGAACCGTGCCGGCATCCCCCAGCCGGCTCCCGGGGCAGAGATTCCCGTGCTGCTCGCCGGCGACGGGCGCGAGATTCTCGGTGCCGATGCGGCAATCCTAGACGGCCAGCGCGCCGCGTCGGCGATCCTCGCGGGCTTGGGGCGCACGGCATCCACCGCATCGCTCGAAGCGGATCTGAGCAAGGCACGGAACTTCCAGCTTGCGCTTGCCGAGGCCCTGCACAGCAAGGCGACGCCGCCGACAGCGCAGACCATGCTCTGCCGCTGCGAGGGGCGCCGCTATGCCGATTTCGCCGCGTTGCCGGCCGACGCCTCGGCCCGGGAGATCCGGCTGATGGGTCGCTTCGGGCTGGGTGCCTGCCAGGGGCGCTTCTGCGGCCCGATGCTCGATGAACTGCGTGGTGAGGCACTGCCCTCGGCTTCGCCGCCGCGTTGGCCGCTGCGGCCGGTTTCTCTTGCCGCCCTCGCCAATTTCTCGATTGATCAAACGGAGACCTAGAGCCGTGAATGGCACTCTCGCAAAATCGTTCAGAAGCAGCGCCCGGCCGACGATCGACGTTTTCAACCCCTTCTCCGGTGTGAGCGTCGGCAAGGTCGAGACCGCCGACGAGGTCGCGGTCGCTGATGCGCTGCGGGCCGCCCGCAAGGCCTGGCGTGCCTTCCGCTTCAGCACGCCGGCCGAGCGCAAGGGCCTGCTTCATCGCCTCGCCGAGCTGCTCGCCGAGGATGCCGAAGGGATGGCGCAGATCATCTGTGCCGAGGTCGGCAAGACGATCACCGAGGCGCGCAACGAGGTCCGCCGCGCCCAGAACACGCTGCGCCTCAGCGGCGACGCGATCACCGTCCTGCACGGCGAGGTGCTGCCGACCGCGATCGTGGCGGGGGCGCCGAGCAAGCTCGCCGCGATCACCTACGAGCCGGCCGGCGTCGTCGGGGCGATCACGCCGTTCAACTACCCGCTCAATCTGCTCTGCCACAAGCTCGGCCCGGCGATCGCCGCCGGCAACGCCGTCGTCGCCAAGCCGTCGCCCAAGGCGCCGCTTGCAGCGGAGCGGCTCGGCGAGCTCGCCATCAAGGCGGGGTTCCCGCAGGGGCTGTTCAGTGTCGTCCATGGCGGGGCTGAGGTCGCCGCCATGATCGCCAGCGGCGATATCGACCTGCTGAGCTTCACCGGCGGGCCGGCGGCCGGTCTCGCGCTCAAAAACGCCTCGGGCCTCGTCCGCTGCCTGATGGAGCTCGGCGGCAACGACCCGCTGATCGTGATGCCCGATGCCGATCTCGACCGCGCCGCGCAGACCGCGATCGGGCACCGCTTCGAGATCGCTGGCCAGAGCTGCGCCGCCGTGAAGCGCCTCTATCTGCACGAAGAGATCCGGGACACGATGATCACGCGCATTGCGGCGCTGATCGAGGATGTCCGCACCGGCGACCCCGCCGATGAAACGACCGCGATGGGCACGCTCATCGATGAGCCGGCAGCGGCGGAGGTCGAGCGGCGGGTCAGGCTCGCCGTCGCGCAGGGGGCGAGGGTCGTCGCCGGCGGCCGGCGCCGCGGCACCATGTTCGCGCCGACACTGCTCGACGACGTGCCGGCCGAGGCCGAGCTGGTACGTAGCGAGACCTTCGGGCCCGTGCTGGCGGTGCGCCGCTTCAGCGATCCCGAACAGGTGATCGGTGAGGTCAGCGACAGCCCCTACGGGCTGCAAGCCGGCGTGTTCACCAATGACCATGCGCTGGTGAAGCGCTTCTCCCGCGAGCTGCGGGTCGGCGGCGTGATGATCAACGAAGGCCCGGATTTCCGCGCCGAGAACGTGCCGTTCGGCGGCATCAAGTCGAGCGGGCTCGGCCGCGAGGGCATCCACATGACCCTGCGCGAAATGAGCGAGACCAAGGTCGTCATCGACTGAGTGAGATGGGAGAGAAAGTCATGATCGATTCAGAGCTGCGCCGGCGCCTCTCCGGCGTCTTCACCGCCCTCGTCACTCCGTTCCGCGACGGCGCGATCGACGCCCCCGCCTTCGAGCGCCTGATCGCCGCCCAGCTCGCAGCCGGCGTCGCCGGGCTCGTGCCGGTCGGGACCACGGGCGAGGCTGCGACCCTCTCCGAGGCGGAGGCCGACGAGGTCATCCGCATCACGGTCGCTGCCGCCAAGGGCCGCGCCTTCGTCATGGCCGGCACCGGCTCGAATGCGACCGCTCTTGCCGTCGCCAAGGCGAAGCGCGCGGAGGCGCTCGGGGCCGACGGCATCCTCGTCGTCACCCCCTATTACAACAAGCCCTCGCAGGACGGCCTGTTCGACCATTTCGCCGCCGTCGCCGAAGCGGTGACGATCCCGATCATGCTCTACAGCGTGCCGGGCCGGACCGGAGTCGAGATCGCGCCGGCGACGGCCGCGCGGCTGGCGAAGGCCTATCCGCATATCGTCGGAATCAAGGAAGCGGGCGGCAGGACCGAACGGATCACCGAGCTGCGGCGGGCGCTCGGCGAGGATTTCGTTATCCATTCCGGCGATGACGGGCTGACCCTGCCATTTCTCGCGGTCGGCGCCGATGGCGTCACCAGCGTTGCCTCGAACCTGCTGCCGCGCGAGATCGTGGCTCTGTGCGCTGCCTGGACCAGGGGCGAGACGCGTGAGGCACGCCGTCTCCATCAGGCGCTGTTCGATGTCACCGGCCATCTCTTCATCGAGAGCAACCCGGTACCGGTGAAGACTGCGCTGGCCCGCAGCGGAGCGATCTCGGCCGAGGTGCGCGCGCCGCTCGCGGCGTTGCGGCCCGAGAATCTGCAAGCGCTCGAAGCCAGCCTGAAGGCCTTCGAGGGTACGCGGAACATATAAGAAAACCGGTAGGCGAGCGGCCTACTCTCGCATTGTTTGCGGAGGTGCCTTCCTTAGGCTCCTCCGATAACCCGGCATGCCGGGGGCAAGACCGAAGATCATCGGCAAGGGAACGGAGGCATCTGTCGTGAAGAAGATCATCAGTGCAATTTTTGCGGCCGGCCTGGGGCTGGCGGCATTCCAGTCGCCGGTTCAGGCGCAGGACAGCATCGAATCCGTGCGTTCGCGCGGCGTGCTGCGTATCCCCGGCATCATCAACGAGGATCCTTACTTCAACAAGGATCCGCGCACCGGCGAATGGCGCGGCTTCGCCATCGAGATGGCGCGCGACATCGCCAAGACACTCGGCGTCAAGCTCGAAGTGGTCGAGTCGAGCTGGCCGAATTCGATCCTCGACGTGCAGAGCGGCAAGGTCGATCTGGCGCTCGGCGTGACCGCGACGCCGCAGCGCGCCATGTCTGTCGCCTTCTCGGCGCCGACCTATTTCAACAGCTTCGTCATCGTCTCGCCGAAGCCCGAGCTCTCCAAGCTAAGCTGGGCCGAGCTCAACGACCCCAAATACACTTTCTCGGTCGATCTCGGCTCCTCGCAGGACCTGATCGCCCAGCAATACCTGCCCAAGGCCAAGATGCTGCGCTTCAAGACGCGCGACGAGGCGATCGTCGCCGTTGTCAGCGGCAAGGCCGATGGCCTCGTCAACACCATGCTCAACGGGCTGGTGATGACCAAGAAGGCGAACGGCATCGGCAAGGTCATGGTGCCGAGCCCGGTGCTCTCGACGCCTTCGGTCGTCGCGCTGAACTGGAAGGGCGACGAGAAGTGGCGCTCCTTCATCTCGGCCTGGGCCGAGTACAACCGCCGCATCGGCAACAACCAGACCTGGATCGTCAACAGCCTGGCGCCCTTCGGCATCACGCTCGACGACATGCCGGAAGGCTTTGGCTTCGGTGGTTGAAGCATAGGGCGGCCCGAAAAGGGCCGCCCCCAAGGAAGGCTAGCAAGACATGTATACTTGGAGCTTCGCCCCGATCATCCAGGCCAGCGATCTCTTCCTGTGGGGGGCGTGGATCACCGTCGTCTACACGGTGGGCTCGATCGCGATCGGCCTGGTCCTCGGCCTCGCCGTCTGCTTCGCCAGGCTGTCGGGCATCGGACCGCTGAACTGGTTCGCGCAGGGCTTCCAGGAGCTGTTTCGCTGCACGCCCCTGCTGGTCCAGCTACTCTGGATCTATTACGCGCTGCCGCTGCTGCTCGGCTTCGACATGCCCAACTGGGCGGCGGCGCTGCTGACGCTCTCGCTCTATGCGGCGGCGTTCTATGCCGAGGTCTTCCGCGGCGGCATCGTCTCGATCGACAAGGGCCAGTTCGAGGCAGGCGCGGCGATCGGTATGTCGGGCTGGCAGGTGATGCGGCGCATCGTGCTGCCGCAGGCCATTCGCCGGATGATGCCGGCCTTCATCAACCAGTCGGTCACCCAGTTCAAGAACACCTCGCTGGTCTCGGTGATCTCGGTCGCGGACCTGACCTACATGGCCAGCATCGTCAATGGCCAGACCTATCGGCCGCTCGAATCCTACACGGTCGTCGCCGTGCTCTACTTCGTCATCCTCTTCCCGATGATGAAGTTCGCCGACTACATCGAATACCGCATGCGCCGCGGCAACTGATCGAGAGCGCCCATGACCTCCGTTTCGCCCGCCCCCGCTTCCTCGGCTTCGGCTTCGCTCCAGAACGCCTCCGACATCGTGCTCGAGGCACGTGGCATCACCAAATGCTTCGGGGCACTGACCGTGCTCCACGGCATCGACCTCGCCCTCAAGGCTGGCGAGGTGGTCTCGATCATCGGACCGTCAGGCTCCGGCAAGTCGACCTTCATCCGCTGCATGAACATGCT
This sequence comes from Allobosea rubneri, assembly GCF_032464875.1. Taxonomy (NCBI): domain Bacteria; kingdom Pseudomonadati; phylum Pseudomonadota; class Alphaproteobacteria; order Hyphomicrobiales; family Alloboseaceae; genus Allobosea; species Allobosea rubneri. The sequence goes on along the minus strand of NZ_JAWDID010000047.1, from coordinate 16,645 downwards.
GGAGAAGCCGGACGCCGGCGAGATCCTCTTCCGCAACCGCCGCGTCGGCGAGAAATATCGCGGCAGCGGCGATCTACTCGGGCAGGGCGAATTGCGTCGCCATGTCGGCATGGTCTTCCAGCACTTCAATCTGTTTCCGCATATGAGCGTGCTGGAGAACGTGATCGAGGGCCCGGTGATCGTGCAGCGGAAACCGCGTGCCGAGGCGGTCGAGATCGCGATGGACTACATCGCCAAGGTCGGCCTCGCCGAGAAGCGCGACGCCCGGCCGGATCAGCTCTCCGGCGGCCAGAAGCAGCGCGTCGCCATCGCCCGGGCCCTCGCCATGCAGCCCGACGCGCTGCTGCTCGACGAGGTCACCAGCGCGCTCGATCCCGAGCTCGTCGGCGAAGTGCTCGGTGTGGTGCGCGATCTCGCCAATCAGGGCATGACCATGGTCATCGTCACGCACGAGATCTCCTTCGCCGCCGACGTCTCCGACCGGGTGGTGTTCATGGAGAATGGTCGCATCGTTGCGCAGGGCTCGCCCGACGCCATCCTGCGGCGTCCCGATAATGAGCGCCTCAAGGCGTTCCTCGCGCGCTTCCATGGCTGAGCCCGTGCAACAGGCCGAACACCCGTTCAAGGTCGTCATCGTCGGCGCCGGCCGCGTCGGCTCGGCGCTGGCGCTGCTCCTGAGCGAGGCACCGGAGTTCGAGGTCACCCTCGTCGACCCGACCGAGCCAGCGCGGCGGCGCATGGAGGCGCTCGGCCTGCCGCTGGCGGAGGTCGATCCCGGCAACCCCACGCAGCTCGACCGCCTCCTGGCGCAGTCGCAGGCGGTAGTCGCGGCGCTGCCGGCCTCGGCCACGCCGATGGTCGCCGTCGCCGCGCGCCGCAACGGCATCCATTATCTCGATCTCGGCGACGATACCGCCGGGCTCGGTGCGGTGCTGAGCGAGGCCCGTTCGGCCGCCAGCTGCTTCGTCCCGCAATGCGGTATCGCGCCGGGACTGGTCTCGCAGTTGGTGCTCGACCTCGTTTCCCGGACCTCGGGGAAGGCGGAGGTCGATGTCCGCATCGGCACCTTGCCGCGCGAGCCGGCCAATCGGCTCGGCTACGGGCTGACCTGGGATGTCGATGCCTTGCTGCGCGAATACATCCAGCCCTCGACGGCTCTGGTCGAAGGCAGGCGCGCGAGCCTGCCGACCCTCAGCGATCTCGGCCGCTTGCGTCTCGGCGGCCGAGACTATGAGGACTTCGTTTCCGGCAATATTCCAGCGAGCCTGTGCGCGCGTCTGGAGGGGCAGGTCGCGCGGCTGACCTCACGCACGATCCGCTATCCCGGCCATCTCGACTATATGCGTTTCCTGCTCGACGACGTGAAATTGCGCGGAAGGACCGACCTCCTACGCAACCTCTTCCTCAACGCGCTGCCGGAGATCGTCGACGACCGACTGCTGATCTCGGTCAGCGCGACCTCCCGGCAGGATGGGCGCAGCGTCGAGGAGCAGTTCACCCGCGAGGTCGTCCCGGCGCAGATCGGCGGCAGTACGGTCAGCGCGATGCGCCGCACCGCCGCCGCCCATGTCGCCGCGGTGCTCGATCTCCTGCGCACAGGCGTGATCGGGAAACCCGGCCTCTGCGCGCAGGAGGAGATTCCCTTCTCCGCCCTCAGCGCCAATCGCTTCCTCTCCTGGTTCTTTGCGACTAGTGCGGAAGAAGGTGGCCTGACCAGCCCGAGGAGCGCGGCATGACGAGCGGCACGGACAGATCGCGTGCGCAGGCGGGGACGGTTGGCGATCTCGGCATCGGAATCCTGATGCTCGACACGCATTTCCGGCGGCTTCCCGGCGACATCGGCAACGCCCGCAGCTGGTCCACGCCGGTGCAGTTTCGCGTCGTGCGCGGTGCCGACCCGGCCGCGATCGTGCATGGCCGGCCGGGTGATTTCCTACAGCCCTTCATCGATGCGGCGCTCGATCTCGTCTCCTGTGGGGTGCGTGGCATCACCACGAGTTGCGGCTTCCTCGCCCTGTTGCAGAAGGAGCTCGCGGCGGCGCTGCCCGTGCCGGTCGCGACCAGCAGCCTGCTGCAGGCGCCGCTGATCGAGGCGATGCTGCCGGCCGGCCAGCAGGTCGGCATCCTGACCTTCGCGCCCGAGGCCTTGAGCGCCCGCCATCTTTCAGCCGTCGGCGTGCGGACGGATACGCCGATCGAGGGGTTGGCGCCGGACAGCCTGTTCCGCCGCGTCTATGGCGCGCAGGGCGGTGTCTCCGATTTTGCCGTACTCGAGCAGGAGGTGGTCGCGGCGGCCCAGGCCTTGGTCGAGAAGCATCCGAATGCCGGTGCTATCCTGTGCGAATGCACCAATCTGCCGCCGCATTCGGCTGCGATCGCCAGGGCGACCGGGCGCCCTGTCTTCGACATCATCGGCTTCGTCGACTGGTTCGCCCGCAGCCTGATGCCGCCGGTCTATCCGAAGGACTGAAGGAGGCTCGCTGGCCGGCTGTCTGATGCCGCCGGACAGCGCAGCAATCAGCCTGAGCCCACCGCCTTGGCGGGGTCGGTCGGCGGGATCGGCGGATAGTGCAGGCCGCGCTGCCCCGACAGGCCGCGATTCGGCGCCATGACGAGCTCCGGCTCGGTCATGCCGACGAGCTTGCCATCCTGCAGCCAGGCCTCGTCCTCGCCATAGAGTCTGGCTGCGAGCGCCTCGCCGAGGCGCGCCCGGATTCCGGCATGGCCGGGATCACCGGCGAGATCGCGCATTTCCTGCAGGTCTTCGTCGAGATCGAAGAGCTGGAAATGGTTGCCGGCCGGGTACCAGATCAGCTTGTAGCGGCCGTCATGCACCATACGGGTCGCCTTCGCCCCTTCGAGCGATTCCCCGTAGAAGATCTCGCGGCGCTGCTCGCCGACCATCGACAGGCCCTCGCAGCTCTCCGGAATCGGCAGGCCGCAGAGATCGAGCAGGGTCGGCATGATGTCCTGCAGCCCGACGAGGCGGCCATCTGTGACACCGGTGCCGACGCGGCCATCTCCCGCCGCTCCCGAGAGCAGCATCGGCACGCCGGCCGAGGCCTCGTACATCAGCCGCTTGGCGTAGAGGCCGTTGTCGCCGAGCATGTCGCCATGGTCGCCGCAGATCAGGATGATCGTGTCGTCGAGCAGGCCTTCCTCGCGCAGCGTCCCGATCAGGATCCGCAGCTGGTGGTCGATATGGGTGCAGAGCGCATAGACGGCGCGGCGCATGTCGGCGAGCTGTGCCGGCGGCAGCTGCTCCCAGTAATTGTGCGCGACGCGCACCGCATAGGGTAGCGCCGCCGGGTCCCTGGCCCAGTCCGCCATCAGCGGTGCGTCGACATCGCGCGCCCGATAGCGCTCGAAATAGCTGGCCAGCGGCACGATCGGCGGGTGCGGATGGGTATAGGAGACGTGCCAGAAGCCCGGCCTCGTCGGGTCGCGCCGCTTGATCGTGCGCGCCGCCGCGAAGGTGATCCAGTTGGTGACGTGCAGCTCTTCCGGCAGGTGCCAGGTCCGCCAGCTGTATTCATTGTTGCTCATGCCGTGCATGAACTGCTGGCCGGGCTGGCCCTTGTCGGTCAGGAACAGCTCGTAATCGTCCATGCCGCCGAGATGGCCGCGGCCTTCCTCGGCGAGCAGCACCTCCTCGAAGCCGATCCGGTCGCGCTGCGGATAGACATGCAGCTTGCCGATCGCTGCCGTCTGGTAGCCGGCATCGCGGAAGGTGCGCGCCAGGGTCGGCATCCCCTCGGGCATCGGCAGCGCCGGCTGGAAGACCCGGTCGCCATGGCCGCGCGGGCTCGTGCCCGTCATCATCGAGCGCCGGGCCGGGATGCAGATCGGGCATTCGGCATAGGCGTTGGTGAAGCGCGTGCCTGTGCGGGCGATCTGGTCGAGCGTCGGCGTCTCCACGGTTGGGTGGCCGGCGATGCCGAGCAGGCGCGCCGGCCATTGATCGACCGTGACGAACAGCACGTGGCGGTCTCCCGGCGGAGAGGACGCTGCGCCCGCCGCTGGATTGCCAGCCTGATCGCCGGAGACGTTCTGCATGGCCAGGCTCAGTTCGCCTTGGCGCCGGAGATGCGGACGAGCTCCGCGATCTTGCCGGATTCGGCCTTGATGAAATCGCCGAAGGCCGCGGAGGTGCCGCCGACGAGCTCGATGTTGAGCGCGGCCATGCGCTCGCGCACGGCCGGATCGGCGACGATCTTGTTCAGCTCGGCATTGAGCCGCTCGACCACGGCCGGCGGCGTGCCGGCCGGGACGAAGACACCGTGCCAGGAGACGAACTCATAGCCGGGGACGCCGGCCTCGGCGACGGTCGGAACGTCAGGCATGGCGGCCGAGCGCTTCGCTCCGGTCACGGCGAGCGCGCGCAGCGTGCCTTCGCGCGCCATCGGCACGGCCGTGCCGTCGATCATCGCGGTGACATGGCCGGCGATCACGTCGTTGATCGCCGGAGCCGAGCCGCGATACGGCACATGCGTCGCCTTGATGCCGGTCTTCTCCTTCAGCAGCTCGAAGGCGAGCTGCTGCGGCGTGCCGACGCCGGCCGAAGCGTAGGTGACCTTCTCGGGATTGGCCTTGGCATCGGCGAGCAGCGCCGCCAGGTCCTTGGCCGGGTTCTTCGGATTGATCACCAGCAGCAGCGAGACCGAGGTCAGCCGCATCACCGGGGCGAAGTCGGTGAGAGGGTTGTAGGGCAGCTTGTCCTGCAAGGCCGGGGTGATCGCATGGGTCGCGATGTCGCCGATGAGCAGGGTGTGGCCGTCGGGTTCCGAGCGGGCCGCATCGGTGGCGCCGATGGCGCCGGCGGCGCCGGGCTTGTTGTCGATGACGATGGTCTGGCCGAGCGCCTCGCTCAGCTTCGGCCCGATCAGCCGCCCGAGCAGGTCGACATTGCCGCCCGCCGGGTAGGGCACGACGATCCGCATCGTCTTGCTCGGCCAGGCCGTCTGAGCCGTGGCGGAAGCCGAGAACAGGGCGGGCACGACCGCGAGCGCCGCCGTCCAGCTCGCAAGGCGGAGAAACCCGTCCTTCTGCTTCATGCCCATCATCCCCGAGACTCCCAATCGCGCCACGCCAAGCGGCGGCTCTGCCGGCCGCGCGCATGTGAATTCAAGACTGATCCAATAATCGGCGATCAAGAAATTAGTTTTACTTATTAGTTTTATGGCTAGGGTCGCGGCATGGACCAGAGACTGCTCAGCTTTTTCGTCACCCTCGCGGAGGAGCTGCATTTCGTCCGGGCGGCGGCGCGCCTCGGCGTGACCCAGCCCGCGCTGAGCCAGCAGATCGCCAAGCTCGAAGAGACGCTTGAGGTGAAGCTGTTCGAGCGCACCAAGCGCCGCGTCGCACTGACCGATGCCGGCCGGAACTTCCAGAGCGACGCGCTGGCGATTCTGCGCCAGCTCGATCTGGCGGTGGCGGGCGCGCGCCGGGCGGCGCAGGGGCAGATCGGCCGGCTGACCATCGGCTTCGTCGAGGCATGTCCCTTCAACATCCTGCCCGTGCTGGTCTCGAGGCTCAGCCGGGAATTGCCGGAAGTCTCGCTGGTCCTGCAGGAGATGGTCACCAAGGAGCAGGTCGAGGCCTTGCGTTCCGGCAGGATCGATGTCGGCCTGCTGCGGCCGATGTTCAGCGAGCCGGGCCTCGGCACGCTGCCCCTGTTCCGCGAAAACTATGTGGTGGCGCTGCCGGCCGGCCACCGGCTGACGCAGCTCGAGGCTGTGCCGTTGACCGCGCTGCGCGAGGAGCGCTTCATCATGACCCCGCCCGGCAAGCGCCGCTATGTCGAGGGCCGCTTCCGTGCCGCCTTCCGCCGCGCCGGCTTCGAGCCCCAGGTGGCGCAGGAGGTCCACCAGATCCATACCATGATCGGCCTGGTCGCCGGCGGCATCGGCGTCGCGCTGGTGCCGCAATCGGTGTCGCGGCTCAATCTCGAGAACGTGGTCTACCGGTCCCTGAAGGGACTGGATTCGACGGTCTCGGAACTCGTCGCCGCCTGGCCACTTGATCGCGAGACACCGGTGCTTCGGCGCTTCGTCGCGGTGGCACGCGCGGTCGCCGCCGGCGAGGGATAGCCTGCTCCGGCACCTCGCGCGTGGGGCAACCCTGATGGGCCTATGACCACGGATCGCATGCCGCTAAGTTCGGCGAGGCCCCGCCGGGGCCGAGCCGAAGGCTGGGTCGTCATCGACATCGAGGCCGACTGGAAGGCTGTGCGTCCACCGGAGCGATGACGATGCTGAAAGACGACCTGATTAAGCGCTTCCGGATCACGGACGGGAAGGGCTTCAAGCTCGCCGACATCGACCCCAACGACACTGCGGGCCTCGATATCGACAAGGACGATGCGAAGGAACTGCTCGCGAGCGGGACCAAGCGCCTCCACGCCTTGCAGGAGCGCCTCTATGCCGAGGGGCGCTGGTCCGTGCTCATCGTGCTGCAGGCCATGGATGCCGCCGGGAAGGACGGCATGATCGAGCATGTGATGTCCGGCATCAATCCGCAGGGCTGCGAGGTGACCTCGTTCAAGGCGCCGAGCACGGTCGAGTTGCGCCATGATTTCCTCTGGCGCACGACCTGTGCCCTGCCGCAGCGCGGTCATATCGGCATCTTCAACCGCTCCTATTACGAGGAGGTGCTGGTCGCCCGCGTCCATCCGGCGATCCTGGCGAAGCAGAACCTGCCGCCAGCGCTGGTCAAGGACGACATCTGGGAGGAGCGCTTCGACAGCATCCGCGATTTCGAGCGCCATCTCGCGCGCAACGGCACCGTCGTTCTGAAGTTCTTCCTGCACGTCTCGAAAGGCGAGCAGCGCCGCCGTCTGCTCGAGCGCATCGACGAGCCCGACAAGAACTGGAAGTTCGACGCCGGCGACCTCGCCGAGCGCAAGCGTTGGCCGGACTACATGAACGCCTATGAGGAGGCGATCGCCGGCACCGCCGCCAAGCACGCGCCCTGGTATGTCGTGCCGGCGGACAACAAATGGTTCAGCCGCCTGGTCGTGGCGGCCGCCGTCGCCGACAAGCTCGAGGAACTCGACCCGCAATTCCCGAAGCTCGACGCCGAGGCCCGCGAAACCATGAAGCGCGCCCGCGTGGAGCTGGCCAGCGAAGGTAATGGCTCCGGCGGCGGAAAGCACAAGAGCTGAAGGCGGCGGCCAGCGATCGCCCTGGTCTGAGGCAGCCGCGCAGGCTGCCGGCCCGAGCGGCCGGGCGAGCGCCGATCTAGTAGCGGTTCCTGCGGGTCGCGTCGTCGATCGCGCTCAGCCCGGCAAGAGCCTTCGGCGACCTGTCGATCTTGTAGAGCGCGCTGAAGACCTTGCGCGCATCCCAGTAACGGCCTGAGTTGAAATAGGACCAGCCGCGCATCAGCATCAGATCGGTGGTCTCCGGCGCATATTTCGCGCGCTCGCCCAGCGTGATTAGCGCCGCATTGTAGTTCTTCGCGTCGTACTGCGCATAGAAGCGTTCGGCGAGGAGCAGGGCCTGGAGCTCGCGCCGCCGGGCAGGCGGCAACGCGGCGGAGGCCGCAGCCGCGCTCGCCTCGGTGGTCAGTCCCTGCTGGATGGCGGCATAGGCCTTGCCCGCTGCTGCGTCGGCGGCGACCTGGCCGGTGCTGGTCCGCATCGCCGCCTCGAAGGCCTGCATGGCGGAAGCCGGGCGCTTGAGATTGAGCAGGCACCAGCCGCGCGCAAGCGCCGCTGCACCCGAATTGCCGCTGCCGCAGCTGCCAGGGCTGGTTGCGCGCGCCGCTTCGCGGATGGCGGGCGGACGCTCGACGGGGATATAGCCTTCGACAGGCTCGCTTCTGGTGACACGGCGTTCTGCCTGCACGGATGCCCGTGGCGGAGCGGGAGAAATCCGTTCCGCTGGAGCACGTTCCACCAGTTCGTGTTCGGCCGCCGTCGGCATGGTCCGCACCTCGCGCGGCGGTGCCGGCTCGCGGGAGCGCAGGGCACGCCGGCGCGGATCGAGAATATCGGCGATGCGTTGCGAGCGTCCGCGCCATTCGGCGACGATCGCCTGGAGGCCCGCCGCGTCGCGCAGTCGCTGGCGTGACAGCGCAAGTCCGAAGGCCGCCGGCTCATGCGCCTTGTCCCAGGCCAGGGCGGTCTCGAACCAGGTCTCGGCCGGCACGATCTGGCCGGAATTATAGGCATACCAGCCGAGCGCCGCGGCCCCGAGCGCATAGCGGTCGCCGCTGACCGTCTTGACGATGCGCGCCAGCACGGCCGGCTCCAGGCGCGGCGGTGGCTCCTGCGTCAGCAGCGCCGTCAGGGCGTCGAGATAGGCCTTGCGGTTGGGTTGGCCTGCCTCCAGCCATTGCGAGCCGAGCGCCTCGGCTTCCTGGTACTTTCCGCTGGCCGCGAAGGCGAGCACCGCGCCCTCGGCCGCCTTGGCTCCGCCATTGCGGGCGAGCGCCATCCGGAACCAGTCAGACGCCTTGGCCGGTTCGCCATGGTGCAGGGCGTAGAAGCCGAGCAGGATCGGGTCGCCCGGTGTCGTCTCGGCATTGGCGAGCGTCTCGAGCCGGCGCAGGTCGTCGGCGCTCACCACCAGCTTCGGGTCTTCGGACGCCCGGCCGATGCGGCGGCGGGCGAGCTCGTCACGGATGCTCGTGAATTCGTTCTGCTTCTCCAGCGCCAGCAGGGCGCTGATCTGCTCATCCGGCAGCGTTCCCAGCGCCTTCTGCATCGTGCCGAGCCGCTCATCGGCCTTGTCGCAATTGGCGAGGACATAGGAATAGGCGTCGCGCGCCCGGTCCATGCGCTCGGTCCGCACGAAGGCCTCGGCGACACGCCAGAGCGCATCGACATTGGCGCAGGTGAGCAGGGCAGGCGTCTCGGTGCCGATCCTGATCACCTGTTCCCATTGCCGGGCATTGGAAGCGTTGACCAGGCGAATCCCGGCCTCGGCCTGGTCGAGCTGCTGGACGAGGTCGGCTGGTGCGCTCCAGCCGGTCTCCTTCGTGGCGCGCTGGGCGATCGCGGCCCGGACCTCGCTGAGCTTGCCCTCGGCGAAGAGCTTCCACATCCGCTCGAGCTCGGGGTCGCCGACCGGGATCGGCGTGTTGAGGTCGGTCGGCGGTCGCCACTGCGGATAGAGCGCCCGCAGGCGGGCGAGCTCCGCCTCGAAGCGCCGCGTATCGCCCTGGCTGGCGAAATAGCGCAGTGCGCTCTCGTCCACCGGCGCCTGAGGCTGGCCCTGGCGCGCCCCGGGGGGCTGGTTCCCCGGCTGCTGCGCCTGGGCAAGCTCCGATCTCGCCTCGCCCGTCTCCGCGTGCGGCTGCTCCAGCGCCAGGGCGCCGGGCGTGCCGGGCTGGCTCACTGCCGGCAGCTCGACGCCCTGTCCGTAGCGGCCGAGGCCGTAGAACAGCGCGCCCGATGCCACTGCCGCGAGCAGGATTGCCTTCACATGCATCGGGCGTACCTCTCGCTCAGCATCGCCAGGGTGAGCAGATGCAAGGTGGAGGGGTAATAGGCCGTCGGCTGGAACGATTTCAGATCCTGAGGGATCGCAGTCCCGTCCAGAGCGCAGGCCATGGCTGCGACGAGGATGCGGTAGCCCGGATCCGAGAGCTCCTCGACGACCTTCCTGGTACGGACATCGACAATGGCGGGGCTGTTGGCCCAGGCCTCGCGGAATGGCGCGAGGCGCGCCGGCTCGGCGAGGCCCGCCCGCAGGAGATAGAGCGGGACGCGCATTGCATTGTAGCCGAACTGCGCCGGGAAGCCGTCTGCCGGCCGCGGCTCGGCCTTGACCGACATCCATTCGGGGGCGGGCATGTTCGCCTTGGCGAGCGTGTCGAGCAGCTTGAGCCCGGTCGCCTGAACCTTGAGCCAGCTATTGTCGCCGGTCAGCCGCGCCATCACCGGCAGGGCCTCGAAGACCCAGTATGACGGGTTGATCACCGGGCCGTCGGCGCGGTCCTTTTCGGAGAAACCGCTCGCGGCCGGCATCAGCCAGGTCTCGCTGCCGCGCGCCAGGAAGGTCGTCTTCGCAATGTTCCGCGCCAGCTGGCGCGCAGCGTTGGTGTAGCCCGGCATCGCCCAGGCTGTGCCGGCGCAGTTCAGCGCATAGGCGATCAGCAGGTCGCCATCGGTCGCGTTGTTGACGTCGGTGACGCGCGGGGTCGCGTTCGGGTCCCAGCGCCAGGCGGCGAGCCCGTCGTCGCGGATCAGCAGCTCGGTGCGGGTGAAGGCGAGGATGCGGGCAAAGCTCGTCCGGTCTCCGGCGAGGCAGGCGAGCAGGAGGCCGTAGCCCTGGCTTTCGCTGTGGCTGATCGCGCCGTTCATATCATCGACGACGCGCCCGTCCTCCATGACGAATTTCTGTCGATAGAGCTCCCAGGCTTCGAGCGGCAGGGCAGCCTGCGCCGTCGGGACGAAGGCGAGCATGATCGCTGCGAGGGCTCCGAGCAGCCGTTTCATGGGAGAGCGCCTCATGGCTTCTGCCCCAGGCGGCCGAGCATCAGCGAGGTCGAGATGCCGAGGGCGATGCAGGCGGCGAGCAGGGCCAGCGCATAGGCGCCGATATTGTCCGAGAGCCAGTTGGCGAGGATGAGCCGCATGTTCGTCAGCGAGAAGCTGCGCGTCATGACGAAATTGGGATCGTTCGCTGCGACGACGTGAACGTCCTGGGTGCCGCGAAACGCCGTGACCCGTCCGGCGAGATTGGCCCAGTTCCCAGGCGTGACGAGACGGGCGATCGTCGCCTCCAGCGTCTCTTCGCGGCGCGCGACGAAGGCGGTCCAGACCTGCTTGCTGGCAGGCTCCACGGCCTGCGCAGCGATCAGGTCCGTGCCATCCGCGGGCTCGTAGAGAGCTTCGTTGGAGGACGGGATGCGCAGCTGGGCGAAGGAGAGATGGAAGTTGCGCTGCAGCCACTGGTCGAAGGCGACGAAATAGCGGGCGAGCGGTCCCCCCAGCGAACTGCGCCAGCGATCGCGCAGCGCGTCGGTCGTCGGTTGCGTGTTCTCGGCGACGGCCGGGGCCTTCTGGCCCTGGAAGCGGTTGATCACGGCGTCGAAGACGGCACCGGCATCGTTCTCCGGTGCGACGACCACGGCATCGGCTCGGGTCGGCCAGGTGGTCCTGACGGTCTCCGACACGCCGACGCGAGGCAGGAGGCCGGGCGGCAGCTGGCTTGCAGCGCCGACGATCAGGGCCGGCTGGTCGCTCACGGTCGAGACGCTGGTCAGGGCGTCGACGGCGAGCGGCCGCGCGGCGCGCTGGGCCAGCCGGGCCAGCAGGGTCGCAGCAGCCCCGTAATTGGCGGTGTCGTGACGGCCTAGGATCAAAGGCGTGCGGGTCGCCAACGAATAGGGGAAGCCCGTCCCGGCGACGGCGGCGAGATTGGGCTGCACGCCGATCTTGGCGAAGTCCGGGAAGGAGAGGCTCGTCGTGTCGAACAGCGCGAACCGATTCCGGCCCGGCAGGGTCGCCCCCGGACCGCAGGACAGGTCGGAGCTGGTGAGCGTCACCGCCTCGAACCAGATTTCGTTGATGCCCGGTCGGAAATGCCGGAGCGGCAGGGTGATCGGGAACTGCTGGAACAGCCCGCCGGTCGTCGCATTCAAGGGAACGGTCGCGGCGACGTTGCCGTTGACGAAGACCTCGATATGGCTGTCGCCCGGCAGCACGTCGGCGGAATAGGCGGCGTCGAGATAGAGTGTCGCCTCGCCATAGGCGGCGGCATAGAAATCGCCCGGAAAGGCGACGACGGCGCGGGTCCGCAGGCGCCGGGCGGAGGATTCCTGGCTGGCGATGCCGAGCTCGGAGAAGCGCAGCGCGCGTGCCTCCGACAGGAAGGGCGCGTCGGGCAGATGCCAGCTCGACGTGTCCATCATGCGGCGGTTGAGGTTGGTCGGCCGGGAAACCGGCGCCGTGAGCAGTGTGGCGACCACGTTCTCGATATCCGGCCAGCTCGCCCCCGTGACCAGGAGGGTGGACGGGCCGAGGCGCGCGTCGGAAATGAAGCCGACGAAGCTGCGTGCCTTCGCCTCCTCCGGCACCCGCGTCAGGAGTTCCGGCAGTTCCGCAGTCGTCGCGAGCACGATGGTCAGCGTGCCCGGCCTCGCGCGGCCCGGCGCCCGTTCCGAGACCTGCACCACCGCCTGGCCGTAGCGCCCGCGCAGCGCCGCGGCCTGCGAGACAGCGAAAATCATGTTCGCAGCCGCAGCGCTCGAAGCGCCGGGCGCGACGATGCGGATCGTGGTCTGTCCGGTTTCGTCGGCGCCGATTGCGGGCAGGTCGTCGATACTGCGCAGGCGCAGCTCGGCCGCGCTCGGGGAGCGGAAGCTCAGCTTCGTTCCGGCGCCGTCGATGCGGGTCCAGAGCTCATAGGTCGATGCGACCGAGCAATCGGTCCGATGGCGCTGGATGGCCTCGAAGCGGATCGTGTTCTGCCCGGGCCGGAGCAGGCCCTTGCGCAGATTGGTCGACAGGCGCGCCATCCGATCGGACGAGGCGACTGGTGTCTCGACCACGCGCTCGCCATTGACCCGGACCGTCAGGCGCGAGGCTTCCGGCATGACGACCAGCGCGTTCTGAAAGGCGATGTCGAGGGCGAGGTCGGAATTCGCCTCTTCCTCCGTCAGGTAGAAGGCCCAACTGCGCGTGTCGGCCTCGCCTTCCAGCGTCACCCTTGCCGCCGGCAGGAGCGGCTTGAAGCCGGGTCCGGCGGCGGGAGCCGGGGCTGCCGCCGGCTTGCTGGTCATCGGGGCAGGCGCCGCCGGCGTCAGCGCCGGAGCCGTAGGTGCCGTCCCCGGAGCGATCATGAAGGGCGGCGGCGGATTGGTTGCGGCGCCCGGTTGCTGGGCGAGGGCAGGCGCCGTCGCCATCGCCAGCGCAACGGCCAGGCCACGAAGCAGAAGGGGTGGACGGTGCGCCGTCATTCCGCGGCACTCGGCTTGGGGGCGACCTTGCCCAGCCGGTACAGGCCGAGGAAATAGGACAGGCCGCGACTGGTCTGAAAGAGCGCGATCCGCAGGAAGCGGGTCGTGCCGCGGACCACGCCGATATTGTTGCGCCGCGCCTTCTGGAACCGGCTCCAGCGCTCCGCGTCGGAAAAGGCGAGATCGGCGATCATCCGGCTGTGCAGCGGCTCGGACGGCTCGTAGCGGCAGCCGAGCATCAGTCCCTGCGGGTCCTGCTCTATGCGCTTGACCCTGATCGGCAGCGTGCCGCGCGGCATGGCGAGCGTGGTCTCGAACGAGATCAGCGCCTGGTCCCCGATCGCGGGCTTGGCGGCGGTCCCCGGAGCGATCCGGATCGCGATGCCGTCGACCGAGGCGTTCTCGGTGACCATCGGCATGGCATCCCCGTTCAGCACCATTTCGCCCCGCCGCTTCACGGCGAAGCGCCGTGCGGCGCGCCCCTCCGGCCGTTCGGAGACGACGCCGAGGGCACATCCGGCCATGAGCAGGTTCATCATGTTCCACAGGCCGACGACCAGGGTCGTGTCGGCATTGTAAGGCTCGGCGATGGTGCGCCAGTACTGGGCGACGACGCCGAGCGTCAGGACGATGAAGATGATCAGGAAGGGCATGCCGAGTTCGGAGACGCGGCGCGTCTCGAGGGATTCGTTCTTGGCGGTCACCTTGAAGGTCGGCTTGCTGGGATTGAGCATCACCGAGATCACGGCCGGCAGCAGATAGATCGACTGGATGAACTCGTAGAGCTCGGAGATCCACGGCCAGCGATAGCGGCCATAGAGGTAGTTCTGCATCATCAGGTTCACGACCATGTAGCCGAGGATGTAGGCGATGAACTCGCCACCGGTCGCGACGAAGATCTGCAGTCCGAAGAAGAGGTAGAACAGCGGCGAGATCAGGAAGATCATTCGCGCGAAGGGGAACAGCCAGAACAGGGCGGTAGAGGTGTAGCAGAGCCGTTGCGGCAGGGAGAGGCCGCGCTTCAGCAGCGGCCGATGATAGATCAGGATCTGCATCATCCCCTGGGCCCAGCGCGAGCGCTGGCCGATGAAGCTGGTGAAGGTCGCCGGCTGCAGCCCGGCGATCAGGGGCTTGTCGACATAGACGCTGTTCCAGCCGGCGGCATGCAGGGTGATCGCCGTCTCGGCGTCCTCGGTGATCGAGCGCCCGGAGAAGCCGTTGGTGGTCAGCAGCGCCTTGCGGCTCAGCACCGCCGCCGAGCCGCAGAAGAAGGAGGAGTTCCACTTGTCGAGCCCGCGCTGGATGATGCCGTAGAACATCTCGTTCTCGGACGGCATCTCCTTGAAGGTCTTCAGATTGCGCTCGAGCGGGTCGGGATTGATGAAGAAGTGCGGGGTCTGGACCAGGAAGAGCTTCGGGTCGCGGGCGAAGAAGCCGACGGTCTCGGTCAGGAAGCTGCGCGCCGGGGCATGGTCGGCGTCGAAGACCACGATCAGCTCGCCCTGCGAATGGGCGATGCCGTTGTTGAGGTTGCCGGCCTTGGCGTTGAGGTTGCGCTCGCGCGTGAGATAGGTGACGCCCAGCCCTTCGCAGAGCTTCTGCAGCGTCGCCCGCCGCTCCTTGGCGGCATGGGCGGCGGCGAAATTGTCGGAGGCGCACTTCTCGTCGGTGCCGCCGTCGTCGAGCAGATAGACCTGCAGTTTCCCGGTCGGGTAGTCCATGGCGAGCGCTGCGGAGAGCGTCGTCGCCAAGAGGTCCGCATCCTCGTTGTAGGACGGCACGAAGACGTCGACGGTCGGGGCGTTCGCAAGGTCGATCGGCGGCGTGGCGCGGCGGGGCAGCGGCATCGCGACGACGAACAGGCTGAGGAACAGCATGCCGATATTGTAGAGCTCGGCGACGTAGAGGATGACGCCCGGGATGAAGTCCTCGAGCTGGTTGACCGGCGGCAGCGTGCTGGTGGTGCGCCAATAGACGTAGCGCAGCACGACAGCGGTCCCGAGGCCGAGCGCGATCAGCCGCCAGACGCCGAGCGGGCGCAGCAGCTTCAGCAGGATCATCGCGCCGACCAGAATGGTACCCGCGATCAGATGCGCCTGCAGGCTGATCGGCAGCGCGATCAGCGCCGTGACCAGCGCTGCCGTGACGGCCCAGACGATGACGTAAATCGCGGTTGGCATCAGATGCTACGGACTTCTTGCTCAGCGTGAGGGCGGCGGTGGCACTGTCGGGTAGCCTTCGAGCGGGCGGTCGGGAACGGCGGTCTCCACAGGCGCTGTATCGCGCAGGGGGGCTACGCGCGCCGGCCGGGGCCGGGGCCGCACCACGGTGGTGCGCGGCGCCATGACATCCTCGAAGGAGGGCTGCGGCGCCGGATAGATCGGCGCGCCTGCCTCGCCGAGATTCGGCGCCGGGTCCGGCGCTTCCCCGATGGGATCCCAGCCGCTGCGCCCGAGCGAGGCGTTGAGCGCGTAGCCATAGGCGAGCCGCAGCAGCGACGCTTCGCTCGCGCCCGGCTCGCAGACGCGCAGGCGGATCGACGCCGCACCCGTCTTGGGGCGAAACAGGCTGTCGCCGCGCATCAGGCGCTGCCAGACATAGATGCAGCCATCATTGCCGACGCCGCGGCCGTAGGCATAACCGAAGGGGCCGTACTTGTTCTGCACGAACACGGCGGAGGTCGACATCGCCACGCCGGGGAAGCGTTCCTCCATTTCCGCTGCAAGGACATGGTCGTCGAGCCCGGGCTCCTTCAGCAGGTTCCCGGCAACACCTTCGCCGTCGGGAAGGTCCGCAGACGTCAGGAACGCCACATGGATCGTGTTCTCGCCGGGCGTGCGGCCGCGCGTCGCGAGCGAGATCGTCTGAGCGATGGCGTTGTCGTACTGGCGCTGCGTGACGGCGACGGCGGGCGGGCCTCCGGGCGGAAGCACGACCATCGCCCGGCTCGGGTCGACGTTCACCGCGCGGGTGGAGAACACCAGATCGCTTTCCGAAAGCCGCTGCTCGCCGCAGCCGGCGAGGATCGCCGCGACGCCGGCCGCTGCTGCCAGAGCCGCTCGTCGGGTGCGCCGTAACGCGCGCCTGTTACCAAGAGCGGTCGGCAGCTGCCGGCAACCTGTCATGGTCGCGCGAAGCGGTTGTTGCGTGCCGTCATGTCTTGACCATCGTTAATATTCGTTAACGGGAGCTTACATGGCGCTTCGCGTTAAACGGGCATCTGTCGAAAGCAGTTTCGCTGCCCCCAATACAATTGATTCTCGCTGTTCGGCCAACCCGTCAGCGCAACGATAAGCACAATGTTAGGTCAATCGGCGGCTTGACACGCTGCGGGGGCGATCACTTTTTGTGCTGCCGCCGGCACATGGAAGTTTGCTGGCATTCGTCGCGGAGGCGCGGATCGCATTGCTGAAAGGGCGCCGGCCAAGCCGCAGGAGAGCGGGGCGCCCGGTTTCGCGTCACATGTTCGATTCGTGTCCTGCGGCGCCAAAAGGCGACGCGCCGGCCGGCGCCATGCGTGCCAGGACTGCAGCCGGCAGCCTATTGCAGGCCTCTCCGCGAGGCTTGGGGGGCGACACCGCTCTGCGCGCGTCGCGCCCGGCACACGGCCTAGGCTCAGGACTCATTGATCAGATCCAGAAGATGACGGCTGCGGCGATGCAGATGGCTGAGAAGAAGGTGTGGGCGCATCGGTCGTAGCGGGTTGCGATGCGCCGCCAGTCTTTGAGCTTGGCGA
>NZ_JAWDID010000046.1:0-41688 GCF_032464875.1 Allobosea rubneri | reverse complement strand
GGGCCTGTCACCGAACGATTTTCCGCCGAAGGGCTTGCCGCCGAACGACTTGCCGCCGCCCGACCTCTCACCGAACGGCTTTCCGCCGGAGGGTTTGCCACCGAAGGATTTGCCGCCGCCCGGCCTGTCGCCCGAGGGCTTGCCGCGGAACGGGCGCTCGGAGCCTGCCTCGTCGCCACCGGCGCGTGGCGGGCGCTTGCCGCGCGGCGGCGCGTCGGCCCAGTCGCCGCTGCCCTTCCAGGGGGAATCGCCGCTGCGATCCGGGCCGTACGCCTCCTGTGGCGCGCGGGAGGGTCGCTCGCCACGTGGCGCGCGCGGCTTCAGCCCGGTCTCCCGCGGCTGCTCCGCCGGGGCGGCAGCGCGGACGCGCTCGACCTTGACGCGGCGGCCGCTCGGATCCTCGATCGCCTTGTCGCGGACGCGAACGACCGTGCCGCTCGCCTCGCGGGCCTGGCGCTCTTCCTTCGGGTCGGCGCCGCGGCGCGGGGCGGCGCGCCGCTCGCGCTGCGGTTGCGCCTCCTCGTCGCGCCAGACCGTGCGCTTCCACGGCTTGTCGCTGCGGTCGTCCTGCGAGGGCGTGCGCTGGACGATGGGCATGCCATCGGCATCCTCGCGCGGGCGGCGGCGCGGCCGGTCGTCGCCGGCGGGAGCGCGACCGCGGGCAGGGCGCTCCTGCGGCGGAAGCTCGTCGCGGCGCGGCGCCTCGAAATCGACGCCGGCCTTGGCCATCAGCTCGGTGCCAAGCTGGTCCTTCAGCACCTTGGAGCGGATCTCGTCCGCCTCGCCCTCGGCGAGGTCGCCGAGCTGGAACGGACCGAAGGAGATCCGGATCAGCCGGTTCACCTGCAGGCCGATATGCTCAAGCAGGTTCTTGACCTCGCGGTTCTTGCCCTCGCGCAGATCGACGATCAGCCAGGTGTTGGCGCCCTGCTCGCGCTCGAAACGGGCGGTGACCGGGCCATAGTTGACGCCGTCGATGGTGACGCCGTCCTTGAGCGTGTCGAGCCGCTCCTGCGTGACATGGCCGAAGGCGCGCACGCGATAGCGCCGCAGCCAGCCGGTCTCCGGCAACTCCAGCATGCGTGCGAGGCCGCCATCATTGGTCAGCAGCAGCAAGCCTTCGGTGTTGATGTCGAGCCGGCCGATCGAGAGCACGCGCGGCAGGTCCTCCGGCAGCGCGTCGAACACGGTCGGACGCCCCTCCGGATCATGGTTGGTCGTCACGAGGCCGCGCGGCTTGTGATAAAGCCAGACCCGGGTGCGCTCGCGCGCCGGCAGCGGCTCGCCGTCGATCAGCACGACATCGGCAGGGCCGACATCGAGCGCCGGGCTCTCGATCACCTGGCCGTTCACGGTGACGCGGCCCTCGGCGATGATCGCCTCGCAATCGCGGCGCGACGCGACGCCGGCGCGCGCCATCACCTTGGCGATGCGCTCGGGCTCGATCGTCGGCAGAATGGTCGGTGAGACCGCCTCGGCGATGTCGGCGGCGCTGCGATGGGCGCGGTCGGGCCGGCTGCGGGTCGGATTGCTGCCGCGCGGCGCGTCGAAGCGCTTGGCGCCGAACCCCTTGGCGCCGAAGCCCTTGGCACCGAAGCCCTTGCCTGCAGGCCTCTCGCCGCGTGGCCGCTCGCCACCTTCGCGCGGCGGCCGGCTGGCGAAGCGATCCTCGCTGCCGCGCTCACGGAAGGGGCGCTCGCCGCCCTCGCGGGGCGGGCGCGAGCCGGCATCGCGGCCGGGACGCTCGAAACGAGCCGGTCTGTCGCCGCGGGGCCTGTCGCCCTCGCGCGGAGGGCGGCTGGAGAAACGCTCTTCACCGCTGCGCTCACGGAAGGGGCGCTCACCGCCCTCGCGGGCCGGGCGCTCGCCGCTCGGACGCTCGCGGAACGGCTTCTTCTCGAAGGGCTTCTTCTCGAAGCGCTTGGCCGGACGCTCGCCTTCGAAACGGCGCTCGGCGCCCTCGGCCGGGGCACGCCGCGGCCGGTCGTCGCCCTCGCGCGAACGGAAGGGAGGCTTGCCGGCGCCGCGGCCGGGCGGCCTGCCGCCGCGCGGGCCGCCATCGCGCCCGCCGCCGTGTCCACCGCTTCCGCCCTTGCGCGGGCCGCGGTTTTTCTGGTTGTTGTCGTCGCTCATAATGGCTCCAAGAGCAGTCCCGTCGTCGGCCGCGATGGGGTTCGCAGGGGCCGCGAGGCAAGCCGTCTCCAAATTGGGTCGTAGCCGGCGCTTGTAGCAGGGCCGGCGGCGCGCCGCGAGCGGCAATGATGAGGGTTCGATGACATCTGTCGACGCAGGGCGCATCGAGCCCATGTCCCAGACGCCCATGTCCGAGACGCCCGACGCCGGGACGTCCGCCGCGCCGATGGCGCTGGCCATGGCGCAGGCGCGCGCCGCGGCCCTACGCGGCGAGGTCCCGGTCGGCGCGGTGGTCGTGCGGGACGGAAAGGTTCTGGCTAGCGCCGGCAACCGGACGCTGGAGCTGAAGGACCCGAGCGCCCATGCCGAGATGCTGGCGATCCGCATGGCCTGCCAGGAGATCGGTTCCGAGCGGCTGATCGATTGCGACCTCTATGTCACGCTCGAACCCTGCCCGATGTGCGCGGCGGCGATCTCCTTCGCCAGGCTGCGCCGTCTCTATTTTGGCGCTTCTGATCCCAAGGGTGGCGCGGTCGAGAGCGGCGTCAGGCTCTATGCCAGCCCGACCTGCCATCATGCGCCGGAGGTCTATGGCGGGCTGAGCGAGAGCGAGGCGGCCGCCTTGCTGCGCGACTTCTTCAAGGAAAGGCGCTGATGCCGCTGACTGGCGAAGCAATCGATATCCGCGCTGCGACGGCTGCGGACGACGATGCCATCGCTGCCCTCAACCGTGCGGCCTTCGGGGGCGAGGATGAGGTCGGCATCGTCGAGCGATTGCGCGGGGACGATCTCGTCGCAGTCGAGCTGGTCGCGGTTCGGGCTGGGGCGATCGTCGGTCATATCCTGCTGAGCCATTTGCCGACGACCATGGACGGAAGGCCGGTCAACGCGCTGGCCCTGGCTCCGATGGCCGTCCTGCCCGGCCAGCAGAAGCGGGGCATTGGAGGACGCCTGATCGAGGCGGCCTTGGACGAGGGGCGCCGCCTTGGATATGCGGCGGTGATCGTGCTCGGCCATCCCGACTATTACCCGCGCTTCGGCTTCTCGGCCGCGCTGGCGAGCAAGCTGGCCTCGCCTTTCGCTGGCGAGGCCTTCATGGCGCTCGAACTGGTTCCAGGGGCGCTGGCGGGGCAGGCGGGGTCGGTGACCTATCCAGCGGCCTTCGGGCTGTAAGAGGCGCGTCTCGGAATGGACACTCCAATCGAGCGAGCCGGCGGGTCCGACAGGATGCGTCCATGAGTTTGCCGGAGGAGCCGGATCAGGAGGCATGGGACGCCTGGCATCCGACGGAGTTGGCGCGCCGGCTGGCTGGCCTATCGCAATCCTGGTGCGTCGTCGGCGGCTGGGCGCTCGATCTCTGGTTCGGCAATCAGACGCGCGAGCATGAGGATCTCGAATTCACGATCTTGCGCCCCGATTTCCGAAGGTTCAGGCAGGCTCTGCGCGGCATGGCGCTCTATACGGCCGATAGCGGCGTCGTTGCGCATCTGCCCGACCATGAAAAGCCGGCGGACTCGATCTGGCAGGTCTGGTGCCGCGACGAGGTCGAGCAAAGCTGGCGGGCCGACATGATGATCGAGCCGGGCACGCCGGAAATCTGGGCCTACAAGCGCGATCCCCAGCTTATCCGCCCGCGCGCCGAGATGGTGGCGACGACCGCGGACGGGGTGCCCTATCTGAAGCCGGCCGGCGTGCTGCTGTTCAAGGCGAAGCATCGCAGGCCAAAGGATGAGGCTGATTTCGAAAACGCCATGCCGAAGCTGCCGGCGCGCGAGCGGTCCTGGCTGAAGAAGAGCCTCGCAGCGACGCATCCCGGCCATGATTGGATCGGGATGCTTTAGGGCGGTTGCCTCGCGCGCCCTCAGCCCATCGCCCGCAACACCAGATAACAGCCCAGCGCCAGGAGGCCTGCGAAGAAGCAGAGCTTGAAGGTCGCGGCCGAGATCCGCTGCCGGATCGCCTGGCCGACGCCCATTCCCGCCAGCGCCGGCAGCAGGGCGAGCAGCGAAGCGCCGGCGATGGTCCAGTCGAGCGCGCCGGCGCCGATCAGCCCGAAGGCGAGCGCGACCGTCGAGACGATGAAGGACAGGCCGAGTGCCTGTACCAGTTCCTCCTTCTCGAAGCCGAGCGCCTGCAGATAGGGCACTGCGGGCAGCACGAAGACGCCGGTCGCTGCAGTGGAAACGCCGGTCAGCACGCCGACGACCGGCCCGAGCCAGGCTTCGTGAGCGGCTGGCACCCGCAGCTTCGCCGCCTTCAGCCCGACCAGCGCATAGAGTACGAGCGCAACCCCGAGCCAGAGCGTCGCCGAGCCGTCCTTGGCCTTTTCCAGCAGGCCGGCGCCGGCCCAGGTGCCAAGGCAGGTGCCGGCCAGCATCGGCCAGAGCCGAAGCGCGATCGCCTTGAGCTTTGGCCCGGAAAGCTGCCAGCTATTGGTCACCAGATTGGGGATCACCAGCAGCGCCGCCGCCTGTGCCGGCGCCATCACCACGCCGAGAATGCCGACGGCGATGGTCGGCAGGCCGAGCCCGATCACGCCCTTGACGAAGCCAGCGACCACGAAGGTCGCGGCGATGAAGAGAAGCAGCGTCGTCTGGTCCATCTGTCGGCCGGCCCTGTCAGTCGGTTGCCATGAATGGCTTGTGGCAGTCCTGCCGCGCCCTGTCGCGCCCCGACACTACGGTTGTGGCCGTAGTGTCGTTGCTTGCCTGCGGCTCCGTGCGGGTGATGATGCGCGAGCAAGGGGAGGCTCTACCCATGGCCATCAACGGACCCTATCTCGCGGAGATCGCGCATCTGATCGGCGATCCCGCCCGCGCCAACATGCTGCACGCGCTGATGGGTGGTCGTGCGCTCACCGCCAAGGAGCTCGCCTTCCTTGCCGGCGTCGCGCCGCAGACGGCGAGCGGCCATCTTTCCAAGCTGCTGCAGGGTGGATTGCTCGGCGTCGCCGTGCAGGGGCGTCACCGCTACTACCGTCTCGCCGGGCCGGATGTCGCAGCGACTCTGGAGGGGCTGATGGTGCTCTCCAGCGGCCAGCCGACCAGTCGGCGCCTGCCGTCGCGCGTTGGGGCCGATCTCGCCGAGGCGCGGACCTGCTATGACCACTTCGCCGGCCGGCTCGGTATCGCCATTCACGACGCGCTGGTCGCTGGTGGGCATCTCTCGGTTTCGGAAGGCGGCTATGGCCTGACCCGTTCCGGCGTCGCGATCTTCGCCGGGCTCGGCATCGACCTTGCCGCCGCGCAGAAGAGCCGCCGTGCGCCCTTGCGTCCCTGCCTCGACTGGAGCGAGCGCCGCCCGCATCTCGCCGGCTCGCTCGCGGCCGCGCTCGCCTGCCGCTGCTTCGAGGCCGGTTGGGTCCGGCGGATCAAGGACAGCCGCGCCGTGCAACTGACCGATGCCGGGCGCGAGGCGCTGGAGGCAGGCCTGCCCGGCTTTCGTTGCGACGCGCCAGAGCAGCCTATACCCGTTGTTCGAGCGCCTGCGACAGCTTCCGCTTGACCTCCTCCTTCACCGGCGCGGCGGCGTCGAGGATGGCCTGCGTCTTGAAGAAGTCGAGTGCGCCGAAACCGTCGCCGCCGGCGCGGATCAGGATGTCGGGCGGCTGGCGCTCGACCATGCGCTGGACGAGGGCGCGGGTCAGGATCTGCGAGACGCCGACGAGGGCTTCGAGCGGCTCTGGCACGCGGCTGTCGCTGACCATGGCCGGCGCGCTGGTGTCGATGGCGAGCACGATGCGGTGCGGGGCGAGCAGCCGGTCATAGGGCAGGGGATTGACCGCCCCGCCATCGATCAGCACCCGCCCACCGATCGTCACCGGCCGGATCAGTCCGGGGATGGCCAGCGAGGCGGCGATCGCCGGTGTCAGCGGGCCATTGCCGAGCACGACCTCCTCGTGGAGATGATAATCGGTCGCGACCGAGAGGAAGGGGATGCCGAGCTCCTCGAAGCGGTCCGGCACCTTTTCCGGCCAGAACAGGTCGAGCAGGCGCTCGCCATCGAGCAGTACCGGATTGCCGAAGCCGCGCCAGAGATCGGCGAACTTGCCGACCCGGGCATCCAGCAACCGGGTGACTACCTTTGCGCGGTCGCGGAAGGTCTTCTCGACATGCTCGCGCAGCTCACTACCCGAGAGGCCCGCGGCATAGGCTGCGCCGATGATCGCGCCCATCGAGGAGCCGGCGATCAAAGCGGGCCTGATCCCGAGCTCGTCGAGCGCTTCGAGCACAGGAATATGGCTGAGCCCGCGCGCCCCGCCGGAGCCGAGCACGAGGACGAGCTCCGGCGGGCTCGCCGGGGCGGGAGAAGGCGAGGCGGTCATGCCGCGGGCCGGGCCAGGAACGGCTTCAGGGCCGCCAGGGTGGCCTGCGGGTTTTCCTCAGGCAGGAAGTGGCCGCTGGCGATGGCCTGGCCCTCGGCCTGGGGCGCGAAGGTCTGCCGCCAGATCTCGAGCGGGCTTGCGCCCTTGGCCGGAATGCCGCCATCGCCCCAGAGCGCCAGCACCGGGCAGAGAATCTTTTTGCCGGCCGCAAGGTCGGCCTTGTCCTGGGCGAGATCGGTGGTGGCGCCGGCGCGGTAATCCTCGCAGGCGGCGTGAATGCGCGAGGGATCGTTGAACGACTCCGTATAGGAGGCGAGCGCCAGCGGGTGGAAGGCCTTCAGCTCCTTGGCCCGTGTCCAGCTCGCGATCGTATGGTCGAGCCAGCCGGCCGGATCGCCCTTGATCAGGTTTTCCGGCACCGGCTCGGGCTGCGCCAGGAAGGTCCAGTGATAGACCTGCATGGCGCGCGCGGCGTTCATGCCCTCCCACATCGAGAGCGTCGGCAGGATGTCGAGCAAAGCGAGCCGCTCGACCCGGCCGGGATGGTCGAGCGCCAGGCGATAGGCGACGCGGGCGCCGCGATCATGGCCGACGACCGCGCAGCGGACATGGCCGAGCGCGTCCATCACCGCGACGATGTCCTCGCCCATGCCCCGCTTGGAGTAGAGCGCCGTGCCACCGTCGCCATGCGGCGCGGCCGACCAGCCATAGCCACGCAGGTCCGGGCAGATCACGGTGTGGCTCTTCGCCAGTTCCGGCGCGATCGTGTGCCATTCGGCGTGGGTCTGCGGGAAGCCGTGGATCAGCACCAGCGGCGGGCCTTCGCCGCCGACGCGGACGAAGATCTTGCCGACCGGGCCGTTGATCCAGTGCGAGGTGAAGCCGGGGAAGAGCGAGTCGATATTGGTCATGGCGCGTCCTCCGCAGGCCCGGCAGCCGAGAGCATTCGGCCGTCACAGCCTATCTAGGCCGCGTACCCGGTTCTGTCAGCCTTCACGCTCGCGCTTCACCGCCTGCCAGCCGATGTCGCGGCGGCAGAAGCCGCCCGGCCAGTCGATCAGGTCGACAGCCGCATAGGCGCGCGCCTGCGCCTCGCTGACGCTCTTGCCGAGGGCGACGACGTTGAGCACGCGTCCGCCATTGGCGACGAGCTTGCCTTCCTTGTCCTGCGTGCCGGCATGGAAGATCAGCACGCCGTCCTGCGCCGCCGCCTTCTCGACGTCGGCGATGACGCTGCCCTTCTCCGGTGTGCCGGGATAGCCCTTCGCCGCCAGCACGACGGTCAAAGCCGCTTCCTCCGACCAGCGCAGATCGAAAGCATCGAGCACGCCGTCGCAGGCGGCGAGCAGGGCCGGCACGATGTCGCTCTTCAGGCGCGGCATCAGCACCTCGCATTCGGGGTCGCCGAAGCGGACATTGTATTCGATCAGCTTCGGCCCTTCCGCGGTGATCATCAGCCCGGCGAAGAGCACGCCCTTGAAGGGGGAGCCGCGCCGCGCCATGCCGGCGAGCGTCGGCTGGATGATCTCGGCCATGACGCGCGCTTCCATCGCCTTCGTCATCACCGGGGCCGGCGAATAGGCGCCCATCCCGCCAGTATTCGGGCCGGTGTCCCCGTCGCCTACGCGCTTGTGGTCCTGCGCCGAGGCGAGGGCCAGCGCATGCGCGCCGTCGCAAAGCGCAAAGAAGCTCGCTTCCTCGCCGATCATCCATTCCTCGATGACGATCTCCTCGCCGGCGGTGCCGAGCCCGCCCGAGAACATCATCCCGATCGCATCATTGGCCTGCTCGACGGTCTCGGCCATCACCACGCCCTTGCCGGCGGCGAGCCCGTCCGCCTTGATCACTAGGGGCGCACCATGCTTCGCCACATAGGCTCTGGCGGCGTCGGGATCGTCGAAGCGGGCGAAAGCTGCCGTCGGGATGCCGAACTCGGCGCAGAGCTCCTTGGTGAAGGCCTTCGAGCCTTCGAGCTGGGCCGCGGCCTTCGACGGGCCGAAGGCCTTGATGCCGGCTGCAGCGAGATCGTCGACGATGCCCTCGACCAGGGGGCCTTCCGGCCCGACCACGACGAGGCCGATCCTCTGCAGCTTGCAGAAATTGGCGACCGCCTCGTGATCGGTGATGTCGATCACGACGTTCTCGCCGCATTCGGCCGTACCGGGATTGCCGGGCGCGATGAAGAGCTTGTCGCAGAGCGGCGAGGCCGAGATCGCCCAGGACAGGGCATGCTCGCGTCCGCCCGAGCCGATCAGAAGGATGTTCATTGCGCCGTCTCCGCTCTGTCGCGTCACCCACAGCCCTCATCCTGAGGAGCGCCGTCAGGCGCGTCTCGAAGGATGGTTCCAGAGCGCGCTGGAAGCATCCTTCGAGACGCCGCTTCGCGGCTCCTCAGGATGAGGGCTCGTTGGATGCTGACCTCGCATGGCGCAATAACCCTCGCGGACCGACGGGGCAACGCTTCAGCTATCGCGCTCGCGTCGGTAAGGTCCGCGCCATGGACAACGAATCGCCTCAGCCTGCCGGCAATGCCCCCGAATGGTCGGTCTCCGACCTCTCCGGCGCGCTCAAGCGCACGCTGGAGGACGCTTTCGGCTTCGTGCGCGTGCGCGGCGAGATTTCGGGCTATCGCGGTCCGGTCTCCTCCGGCCATGTCTATTTCTCGCTGAAGGACGTCAACGCCAAGATCGACGCGGTGATCTGGAAGGGCGTCTTCGGCCGGCTGAAGACCCGGCCGCAGGAGGGGCTCGAGGTGATCGCCACCGGCAAGATCACCACTTTTGCCGGCAAGTCGAGCTACCAGATCGTCATCGACTCGCTGGAGCCGGCCGGTGTCGGCGCGCTGATGGCGCTGCTCGAGGAGCGCCGCAAGAAACTCGCCGCCGAAGGCCTGTTCGACGAAGGCCGCAAGCAGCTCATCCCCTATCTGCCGGGAACGATCGGCGTCGTCACCTCGCCGACCGGGGCCGTCATCCGCGACATCCTGCATCGGCTGGAGGAACGCTTTCCGCGTCGCGTGCTGGTCTGGCCGGTCCGCGTCCAGGGCGAGACCAGCGCCGTCGAGGTCGCCAACGCGATCAACGGCTTCAACGCGCTGCCGCAGGGCGGTCGCATCCCGCGCCCGGACGTGATCATCGTCGCGCGCGGCGGCGGCTCGCTCGAGGATCTGATGGGCTTCAACGAGGAGGCGGTGGTGCGCGCCGCCGCCGCCTCGCTGATCCCGCTGGTTTCCGCCGTCGGTCACGAGACCGACTGGACCCTGATCGACCACGCCGCCGACCTGCGCGCCCCGACGCCGACCGGCGCGGCCGAAAAGGTCGTGCCGGTGCACGCCGAATTGCTGGCGCAGGTCACCGACCTGTCGCGTCGCCATGCGGGCGCGACCTTGCGCCTGTTCGATCGACGCCGCAGCGATCTGCGTGCGCTCGGACGCGCCTTGCCGACGCCCGAGAACCTGCTCGCCGGCCCGCGCCAGCGGCTCGACCTCGCAGCTGCCCGGCTTGGTCCCGCGCTGGCGCGCAATGCCCGCGCTTATGAACAGCGGCTCGCCCAGCTCGATCGCCGCCTGCACGTACAGTCACCGGCGGCGCGATTGGCGACGCTGGCGGTGAAGCTCGACAGCCTGGGCGGACGGCTCGTCCTTGCCCGCGGCAATGTGGTGCTTCGGCAGCGTGAGCGCATCGCCCGTGCCAACGACCGGCTGGAGGCCATCGCCGCGAGGGGGCAGGCCGCTTTCGCGCGCCTCGTCCAGCGTCGGCGCGACCGGCTCGACGGCCTGTGGACGCTCGCCGCCTCGCTCGGCCCGCAGGCCGTGCTGGCGCGCGGCTATGCGCTGGTGCGCGACGAGAACGGCGTACTGCTGCGGCAGGCGGCGGCGGCGCGGCCGGGCATGGCCCTGCAGGTCACGCTCGCTGATGGCAGCTTCGGCGCCGTCGTGCCGGGCGGCACGACCCCGCGTCCGGCGCCGCGCAAGACCGTGGCACCCGGCGGGCAGGGGGATCTCTTCTGAAGCAGCGTCGACGCGCGACCGTTCAGGCAGCGTTCAGCAAGCGCCGGCTAACCGCAATCTATCGACGGTTGGGGGTGCCTGATGCGGATTCGGATCCGGACGGCCTATGCCTGCGCCTTGGCGATGCTTTCCCTGCCGGGCCTTGCGCTTGCGCCGGCGAAGGCCTCTGAGTTCGTCTGCAGGCCGACCTCGCTCATCACCACCGCCACTACCCCGGATTTCACTGCGCTTTGGCGTAAGGGTGACGGGCCGCTGCGTCTCCTCGCGATCGGCTCCTCCTCGACCGAAGGCGTGGGCGCCAGCGCCAAGGACCGGACCTATCCGGCGCGGCTCGCCGCGCTGCTGCGCCAGGGGCTCTCGGGCCGGCCGGTCGAGATCGTCAATGCCGGCATCGGTGGCGAGATCGCGCCGCAGACGCTGCAGCGGCTGAAGAAGGCGTTGGCCGAGACGCGCTACGATCTGGTGATCTGGCAGGTCGGCACCAATGATGCCGTCACCGGCGGCGATCTTCAGGCTTTTAGCGCGCTTATCGCCGACGGGATCGCCGCGGCCCGCCAGTCGCAGACCCGCCTCGCCATCCTCGATCCGCAATTCTATCCCGGGATCAAGGAGACGGCGCGCTACCGCGCCTATGTCGACGCGATCGCCGAGATCGCCCGCGCCAATGGGGTTCCGGTGCTGTCGCGCTTCGCGGCGATGTCCGGCTGGTATCAGCGCGATGCCGAGGGCTTCATGGCGGCGCTCGCCGGTGACCGTTTCCACATGAGCGATGCCGGCTACTCCTGCCTCGCGCAGGATATCGCCCGTTCGCTGCTCGAGCGGGCGCCCGGCGTGACCCTCGCCTCGACCGCGCACTGAAAGCCCGCTCCGGAGCAGCCGCTCCGGAAGCGCGCGCGATCGCTCATTTCCCTGCCAGGAATTCCTTGACGCGCCGGATCGCGTCCTCGCGTGCCGCCGGGTCGGTGCCGACCGTCGCCTTGCCGGTCCCCGTCGCCGAATAGGCGATGTCGTCGCGCTGCTTCATATCGAGGCGCGGATGGTCGAAATCATGCACGGCGCCCTCGTAGACCACGAGATTGACCGACTCGCCGCGGGCGCGGGCGGCTTTCGCCAGGTAGTCGCAGGGCGCCGGCGGGGTCCAGTCGTCGGCTGACCCCATCAGGATCAGCACGGGCAGGCGCGCGGCGAAGCTGCGCGATTCCAGCTGCGTGCGACAGCCGGGGTAAAAGGCGACTGCGCGCTTGAAATCCAGTTGCTTGTCGGCCGGGCTCCGGTCGGAGCGGACCGCGGCGAGGATGGTCGAGCCGCCGCCGGACCAGCCGAGCAGCGAGATCGCGTCGGCACGCACATCCGGCCGGGCCTGCAGCCAGTGCCGCGCGGCGACAGCATCGATCACCCGCTCGCGGCTCGCCCGCACGGTCAGTTCCTTGACACCGCATTGCGAGCCGAGGCCGCGCGAGCCATAGCTGTCCGGCATCAGCACCATGAACCCGGCGGCGGCGAGCCGCTCGCCCCAGTCGCTATGGCGGGTGGAGAGCTTGTCCTTGTCGCGCCAGAGGCCGCCGCAGCCATGCAGCGCCACCACGGCTGGGAAAGGACCCGGTCCCTGCGGCCGGTAGAGCACCGCATTGAGCTGGACATCGTCGAGCGCGATGCGCACGCGCTCATAGCCTCCGGCCCCTGCGGCGGCGGCGAGGCAGGGCAGCAGCCCTGCCGCGAGGAGCAGGATACGGACCAGACTGGACATCATCGGCCGGAACGTTAACACAAGAGCGCCATGATCAGGCAATTTATTCATACACTTGTCTCTGCGCCCCGTGGCAATGCCCGCGGCGGTGCCTGTCGCATCACCGCAGACCGGATTCGTCATGAACATCAATGAGCGCCTGCCGTCCGCCGGCTCCGAGGCCCTGCTCGACTACGGTCATGGCGAATTTCGTGTCGTGCGTCCCGGCGCCTTCGTGCGTTGCGCGGTCACGGGAGCGCCGATCCGGCTCGAGGATCTGCGCTATTGGTCGGTCGAGTGGCAGGAAGCCTATGTCTCGCCGGAAGCGGTGCAGCTAAGGGTGCGCCGCGGCGGCCGCCCCTGAGCCGGACAGCGCCTGCAGCAGCAGCGCGGCGAGCGCGTTCTCGTCCTCGAAGCCGAGCCTGACCGGAACCGCGAGCAGGCGTTCGCGCTCGTCGGCCGGCCAGAGCGGCTCCAGCTTGACCATATCCTTCTCGGTGACGGCGACGACGCAGCCCTGCGCCTTCGCGTCCGCGATCAGCGCAGCGACATCGCTCGCGGCATAGGGGTGGTGGTCGCCATAGCGGCGCTCGCCGACGATGCTCGCGCCGTTCTGGCGCAGGGTCGCCGCGAATTTCTCCGGTCGGCCGATCCCTGAGGCGGCGAGGACCGAAAGCCCGGCGAGGCGGGCCCGAACCTCCGGCACGACCGAAAGCGCAGCGCGCAGCACCGGGCGGCCTGCCGACCGAGCTTTCCTCGCCACGATCTCGCCCGGCTCGCCGGCCCCGATCACGATGACCGCATCGGTTTCCCCGAGCTGCCCTTCGATCGGCGCCCGGAGGGGCCCGGCCGGAAGGCAGAAGCCGTTGCCGATGCCGGCGGCGCCATCAACGACGGCGAGCCGCAGGTCCTTGCCCAGCGAAGGGTTCTGCAGCCCGTCATCCATCACGATCAGGCTGGCGCCCTGGGAACGTGCCAGGGCCGCGCCGGCGGGCCGGTCGCGGGCGACGATCACCGGGACATGCCCGGCCATCAGCAGGGGCTCGTCGCCGATCTCGGCCGCGCCGTGGCGCGCAGGCTCGACCCGCAGGGGACCGGCTTCGCGTCCGCCATAGCCGCGCGACAGCACGAAAGGTCTTTCGCCGATGGCGGCGAGGCGCTCCGCCAGCGCGAGGACGGTCGGCGTCTTGCCGGCACCGCCGGCGACGAAATTGCCGACGCAGATCACTGGGATGCCGGCATCGGCGCCGGGGCGGCGCATGCGAGAAAGGGTCGCCGCTCCGTAGATCGCGCCGATCGGTTGCAGCAGCCGGGCAGGGACAGCCGGTGGCGTGCGCCACCAGAAGTCCGGTGCCGACATCATGGCGTCGGCTCGCGTTGGCCGAGTGCGACGCGCATCAGCAAGGGCTCGAGCGCCTGCACGGTGCGCTCCAGCGCGCCGCCGAGCTGGGTGCTGGTCTGTGCGGCGGCGCGGGCCGCCTGGCGGGCCGCCGCCGGGTCGCTCAGCCAGCGATGCACGGCGCCGGCCAGTTCCTGCCGGTCGGCGACCTGGCGGGCGCCGCCGCCGGCGTCGAAGGCGGCGAAGAGGTCAGCGGATTTGTGGACGAGCGGCCCATGCAGCAGGGCGCAGCCGAGCTTGGCCGGCTCGATCGGGTTGTGGCCGCCGATCGGGGCGAGCGAGCCGCCGATGAAGGCGACCGGCGCCAGCCGGTAGAACAGGCCGAGATCGCCGAGCGTGTCGGCGACATAGAGCTCGACATCGCGCTCCGGCAATTGTCCGAGCGAGCGTCGCGCGCTGACGACACCGTTCGCCTGGACCAGCGCTTCGACCTCCTCGCCGCGCTCGGGATGGCGCGGTGCGATGATGGTCAAGAGCTTCGGCAGATGCGCCTTGATCCCGAGATGGGCGGCGAGCACGTCCTCTTCCTCGCCAGGATGGGTCGAGGCGGCGACCCAGACCGGGCGCCCTGCCATCAAGCCGTCTAGCAGAGCAAGCGTATTGGGGTCGGCCGGCGGTGCCGGCACGTCGAATTTCAGGTTGCCGGCGATGCTGACGCGCGGGGCGCCGAGCTGGGCGAGGCGCTGCCCATCCTCCTGCGACTGGGCGAGGCAGCGCTCGAAGCCGGAGAGCAGATAGCGCGAGGTCTTCGGGAATTTGTACCAGCGCTGGAAGGAGCGCTCGGACATGCGGGCATTGACCTGGACCAGCGGAATGCCGCGCTTTCCCGCCTCGATCATCAGGTTCGGCCAGATCTCGGATTCGCAGACCAGGCCGAGGTCTGGGCGCCAATAGTCGAGGAAGCGGCGCATGTAGCGCGGCACGTCGAGGGGCAGGTACTGATGGATCGCGCCGGCCGGCAGGCGCTGTTCGAGCAGCCTTGCCGAGGTCACCGTGCCGGAGGTGACGAGCACCGCGAGGCCCCGGCGCTGCAGGCGCTCGACCAGCGGCAGCAGGGTCACGGTCTCGCCGACGCTGGCGCCATGCAGCCAGACCAGGGTCTTGTCGGGCCGGTCGACGCTCGGATAGCCGCGCCGCTCGGCGATGCGCGCCGGATCTTCCTTGCCGCGGCGCCGGCGCCAGAGCAGGAGGCCGAACGCAGCCGGTTCGAGCAGCGCCGTCAGCGTGCGATAGGTGCTGATGATCAGGCTGCGGCCGATCATGGTGTCGCTGCCTTCGCCGCTGCCGTGGCAGCGTCCTTGGCGGCTGCGGCTTCGCGCAGGCCGGCGCCCGGGTCGCGCGCGCCGATCAGCGCATAGGCGCGCTCATGCGCGGCATCGAGCCCGGCCTGGACCGCGAGCCTGGCCGCCTCGCAGGTCGCCTCGTCGGCATCGCGCGCCACCGTAACCGCTTCGCCGACGACGATCGCGCCGCGGCCGAAGGGCAGGCCGATCGAGGCCCTGTCCCAGCTGTTGAAATCGATCCGCCGGCTGGTCACCACGGCGATCGGGTGGATCGGCCGGCCCGACGCCCGCGCCAGCGCGACGATGCCGGCGCCACAGACCCGGGCGCGCTTGGGGATGTCGGCGGTCAGCACCATGGTCTCGCCGGCCGCGAGTCGGCGCATCATCGCGAGGAAGGCCGGCGCCCCGCCTTTTTCCCGAACCTTCTTGCCCATCGCCCCGGAGCCGCGGATCGCGCCGATGCCGAGCTCGCGCAGCGCGACCGCGTTGAAGCCGCCATCGCCATGGCGCGAGACCAGCGAGCAGGCCGGCATCCAGTCCGGCCGTGCGAACGGGATCATGATGTGCTGGCCATGCCACATGGCGATGATTAGCGGCAGTTCCGGGCGCACGCGCTCATAGACGTCCGCGGGCTCGATGACGAAACGGTTCGTCCGGCGCACCAGGCGCAGATACCAGGCCAGGCTGCGCCCGAGCGCCTCCTGTGCAAATCGCGTCTTGAGCAGCGAGAAACCCATCGAACGGTGCGAAGTCGCCTCTGCTCAGCGCTGCGCCGTCGAGGGATCGAGCAGGCGGTGCAGGTGCACGACGAAATAGCGGGTCTGCGCCTGGTCGACGGTCGCCTGGGCCTTGGCCTTCCAGACGGCATGGGCAGCGGCATAGTTCGGATAGACCCCGACGATGTCGAGCTTCGAGAGGTCCTTGAACTCGACACCGTCGAGCGAGCTCAGTTCGCCACCGATCACCAGATGCAGAAGCTGCTTGTTTTCCTGGCTCTCGCTCATCGACTCCCTCCGGTTCCGGGTTGCGGGCTCTCCAGTGAGAGCAGGCCCATGGCGCCGCCCGAAAACCGCTCCGGGCGACCGCACGCCATGCGCGCCGCGCGTTCAGTTAAGCCATTCGGGTCGCGCGCGCGAGCGCCGATTTCGGGCATTTTCGTATGTAATGACGCGCCAATAGTCGCATTGCGCCATCGAACGGCACTTAGCCGCCCTGCAGCGTGCTCTCGCGCATGCGGCGCAACGCACGGTCGAGCGGCGAAAGCAGCTCCGTGCCGGACGCGAGCAATATGCCGTGGATCGGATTCTCGCGATTGTAGAGCACCGGCCCGCCTTCGGCGGTGGTCAGCTTTCCGCCGGCTTCGCTCAGCACGAGATCGGCGGCGGCGAGGTCCCAGTCGCGCGAATCCGGCGAGACCAGTCCGGCATCGATGCTGGCATCGGCGATCCGCGTCAGCCTGAGGGCCAGCGAGGGGATCTTGTCGACGGCGACAAAGCTCTGCTGCCGGGCCAGCGCATCGAGCATCGGCTTGGGCCCGGCGATGCGGGCCTGCGCGAGATCGCTGACGCCGCTCGTGCGGATCGGCTCGCCATTGCGCATGGCGCCGCCGCCAAGAATCGCCGAATAGCTCGCGTCGGCGGCAGGGGCGTGAACCACGCCGGCAATCGGGAGGCCGTCGTCGAGCAGTGCGACGCAGACCGCCCAATCCGGCGAGCCGCTCATGAATGCGCGGGTGCCGTCGATCGGATCGACGACCCAGACGAAGCGCCGCGACAAGCGGATCGCATCGTCGGCGGTCTCTTCCGAAAGCCAGCCGGCCTCCGGCAGCAGCGCCGAGAGCCGGATGTGCAGGAAGGTATCGACGCCGATATCGGCTTCCGTCACCGGCGAGCCGCCGGCCTTCGACCAGGTCCGTGCCGCCGTCTTCTCGCCGGGGCGGAACAGGTCGAGCGCGAGTTGGCCGGCCTCGGTGCAGGCAGCGCGAATGGCGGGCAGGAGATCCTTGGCGTGGGGCAGGGAATTGGGATGCATGATGTCCCGTTATGACTGCCGCTGATGGCGGAACAAGGAAAAAGCCGCGCGCCGGGGAAAGATTTCGTCAAGCATCAGGTCGGAAAGCGGCCGGATCAGCCCCGAAAAGGCGCACGATACCTTTGTTTAACCGAAGCTCTTAAGCGCTCGGACAGACCCGGGACGCAATCTCTCACGGCAAGCACGAGAACCCCGCATTCGACAGAGGGTTCCGGGCAGCAGGGAATTAAGAGAGGCGTTAAATCCATGGCAAGCGTCACGCCAGCCGCCGGGGAGATCGGTTTCCAGCCGAGCAGCCCCGGCGGCACCAGCAACTACAATGGCCAGCCCTACAGGACGCATGGGGCCTCCTCGCAGCAGGCGGAGGCGCCGCGGATCGAGCGGCTCGGGGCGGTGCGCATCCTGCGCGGCAGCACCGGCTGGCGCGGTGTCGCGCTGCGTCTCGTCAGCGGCGAGGGCGAGGAAGCACGGTTCCAGCTCGCGCTGACAGCCGGCGATGGCCGCTCGATCACGGTCGCGGTCCTCGACGAGGACGAGGCGGTCGCCGCCTGGCGCGATTTCGGGCGCTCCAGCGGCTTGCCGCTGTTGCTCGAGTCCACCGACGGCGTCATCACCGAGCCCTTTCCGCAGCTCGGCCGGCTCGCGCTCGGGCCGGTCCGCATCCGCCGCCGCTACGGTCTGCTGGCCGGCCGGCGGCCGCGCTTCCTGACGCGCCGCAAGACCGGCCGTTTCTCGGAGCGCCCCGTCGTCATTCAGGGCGAGATCCTGTCGGGCTGAGAACTGTCGCGTCGACCACGACGAATCCAATCACAGGCCGGGGCGCGCAACGAGCTCCGGCCTGATTCGTTTGGATGCGTGCGTCAGCGCTGGCGCGCCTGCTGCGTCAGGTCCGATCGGGACTGGTGATCCTTACGACCTGGCTCATAAATGGAGCCCTCATCCTGAGGAGCCGCGTAGCGGCGTCTCGAAGGATGCTCCAGATGTCTCCGGAGTCTCCTGAAGCATCCTTCGAGACGCCATTTCTGGTGAAATGGCTCCTCAGGATGAGGGCTGAGTGAAGTCTCGATCAGACACTTAGAACGCCGCCTTGGCCGCTGCGTCGAGCGCGAAGCCGGCGGCGAGGATGAGGCCGGCGTTGCGATTGGAGCGGAACAGCATCAGCGCAGTCGGGCCGTCGGCGCCGCCGATCAGGCGCACCTGCCATCCGAGATGCAGCGCGAAAAGACCAAGTCCCGCAAAGGCGACGATGCCGCCGCCGGCGAGCCAGGTCGCAAGTCCCGCCAAAAGCGTCGCAACCGCATAGCAAAGGCCGACGGCCTGCTGCGTGTAGCGGCCGAAATAGCGCGCGCTCGACTTGATCCCGGCGATGACGTCGTCCTCGATATCCTGCATCGCGTAGACCGTGTCGTAGCCGATGGTCCAGAACACCGCGGCGAAATAGATCAGGAAGGCTGGCGGATCGAGGCGCCCGAACACCGCGCTCCAGCCGACCAGCCCGCCCCATGAGAAGGCGAGGCCGAGCACGAACTGCGGCAGGTTCGTGATGCGCTTCATGAACGGGTAGATCGCGACGATGCCGAGCGAGGCGATGCCGGCGGCGATCGTGAAGGCGTTGAACTGCAGCAGCACGAGGAGCCCGGCCAGCGACAGGCCGACCATGAAGAGAGCGGCTGCGCGCGGGCTGACCTGACCGGACGGGAGCGGGCGGCCGCGCGTGCGCGCCACCTGCGCATCGAGCTTGCGGTCGACGATGTCGTTGAAGGTCGAGCCGGCGGCCCGCATGACGATCGCGCCGATCAGGAACAGCAGTATATGCCAGGGATTCGGGTAGGGCAGGCCGGCGGCGATCGCCGCGAGCCCGGCGGCCCACCAGCACGGCAGCAGCAGAAGCCACCAGCCGATCGGGCGCTCGATCCGGGCGAGCTTGAGATAAGGCCGCAGCCGGCGCGGCGCACGCGTATCGACCCAATGGCCGCGCATCGCATCAGGCAGCGGTGCATCGGCGAGTTCGGGCGCAGGCACCATCGCTGTCGTGCCCTTGTCTTAGAGAGCGCCTTGCGGCACTCGCATCGGGCCGCCGGTCAAGGAGTCCGAGCCGCCGAACGGGTTGCCGCCCTGCTGCTGCTGCGCCTGTTGCTGGGCCTTGCGCTGCATCGCCGCATGTTGCTTCACCGCATCGCAGGCCTGGTTGCGAACCGCCGCGGCCTTCTCATTGTCCGCCTTCATGCCGTCGATGAAGCTCGGCGGAATCTGGCACCAATCCTGGTTGGCGGTGGCGAACTTGAGCGTGGCATTGCCGTTGTTGACGAGGCGGCCGAGCGTGCCGCAGGCCTGCTGCGGGGTCAGCTTGCGCTTCGCCTTGCTGGAGGCGTTCAGGCTCTGCACGATCGATTGGCGTTCCTGCAGAAGCTTTTGCATGTTCTCGCAACCGGAAGGCGACTGTGCCAGCGCCGGCTGTGCCAGGCTTGCACCCACCAAACCTGCGCCCGCCAGCGCCGCAGCCAGCTTCAGGGTTGCGTATCGCCGCATCGTCCCGCTCCGCATTCTTCACCATCCGCGCCGTCCCGGCGCCGCACGTCCATAACAGCCACGGCCGCACACCGCAAAGTGTCGACTCGCTTTTGTCTGGGATTTGCCTGCCCATACCTGCCGATTGTGGCGGTTTTCGCGTCCACGTGCTTGGTATGCCGCTGCGTCTCGCTACCGCATGCCCCGGTTTTGCGATCTGGCACAGGGCCGACTATGTGATCTCGCGCGTCCTTGCCCGGTCCGGCCGTTTCCGGCGGAAGGGCAGCGCGCCAGCAAGGCGGATCCACGGCGCATGCGCGATTTCTCCAAGCACCGGCTCTACTGCGACGCGAAGCTTGTCGCGGGTGCCCTGATCGACCTCGCCCGCGACCAGGCGAACTACCTTTTGAACGTCCTGCGCCTGCGCACCGATGACAGCATCCTGGTCTTCAACGGGCGCGACGGCGAATGGCTCTGTGCGGTCAGAGCCGAAGGTCGCAAGCAGGCGCGTCTCGAAGCGCTCCGGCAGGTGCGGCCGCAGCCGCCCGCGCCCGATCTGGTCTATCTCTTCGCGCCGCTGAAGCATGCGCGGCTCGACTATATGGCGCAGAAGGCGGTCGAGATGGGGGCGGGCGTGCTCCAGCCGGTGCTGACCCGCTATACTCAGGTCTCGCGTCTCAATCTCGAGCGGCTTGCGGCCAATGCCGTCGAGGCGGCCGAGCAATGCGGCATTCTCTCGCTGCCGCGGATTCGGCCCGAGCTGTCGCTGGTCTCGGCGCTGGACGGGCTCGAGCCCGACCGCCTGCTCGTCTTCTGCGACGAAGCGCTCGCTCCCGAGGGGCCCGTCGTGGCGCTGCAGTCCGCGCCGCGCGGGAAGGTCGCGGTGCTGATTGGTCCGGAAGGCGGCTTCGACGAATCAGAGCGCGCGCTGGTGCTCGGGCGCGACCGGACTTTGCGGCTCTCGCTCGGCCCGCGCATCCTGCGCGCGGACACGGCTGCGGTCGCTGCGCTCGCCCTCGTTCAGGCGACGCTCGGCGACTGGATAAGCCAATAGCGCCCGGAGTTTGCGCGAAGGGCTCGTCCGCCCGCACAGCGGAACGCGGCTGCCCCCTGCCGAGTTGAGCACAGGGAATGAGGACCACGGTCGCAGTTCCGACTCAATGACGGGCAGTCTGGCGCCGCGCCGAGGAGGCGCCGGCCAGGGGGAGGGTGGATATGGTGAGCAAGGCCTATCGCTTCGGCATCGAGGAAGAGTACTTCCTGTCCGACGCCGAGAGCCGCGGCATCGCGCGCAAGATTTCTCCGCATTTCATCGAGGCGGCCCAGGCGGCCTTTCCGAACGAGCTGCAGCGCGAGATGCTGCAGTCGCAGATCGAGGTCATGACACCGATCTGCGAGAACATGGCGCAGGCCCGGCTGTCCCTGTCGCGGCTGCGTGCCGGGCTCGCTGCGATTGCGCTCGACCACGACATGCTGCTGCTGGCCTGCGGCACTCATCCCAGCGCCGTCTGGTCGCGCCAACGTGCCACCGAGGCCAAGCGCTATGACGGCATCATGCGTGACCTGCAGATGCTCGGCAGCCGCAACCAGCTCTGCGGCCTGCATGTTCATGTCGAGGTGCCGGACGAGGATCTGCGCATCGGCATCATGGTGCGGATGCTGCCCTATCTGCCGCTGCTGCTGGCGCTTTCGACGTCCTCGCCCTTCTGGCAGGGTCGCCGTACCGGTTTGATGGGTTATCGCCTGTGCGCCTATGCAGAATTGCCGCGCACCGGCCTGCCTGAACTTTTCACCGACGCGGCCGATTATCACGCCTATGTCGAAACCATGATGGCCTCCGGCGCGATCCGCGATTCGAGCTTCATCTGGTGGTCTATCCGCCCCTCGGAAAAGCACCCGACGCTGGAATTGCGGGTCGCCGACAGTTGCACACGGCTGGACGACACTCTCGCCATCGCCGCGCTCTACCGCTGCCTTGTGCGCCACCTCGCCCGCAAGCCGGCGCTCAACGGCAAGCTCACCGCAGCCTCGCGCGCCATTGCTGCCGAGAACATCTGGCGGGCACAGCGCTATGGGCTGCATGGCGGCTTCGTCTGCGCGGATCGGCGCGCCATGCGCCCGGTCGCCGAGGTGCTCGACGAGGTGCTGGCGATGCTGGCCGAGGACGCCGCCGCGCTGGGCTGCGGGGCGGATCTGGCGTCGTGCCGCAGCATCGTCGCGGGCGGGACCAGCGCCGACATGCAGCTCGCCATCTTTGAAGAGGCCCGCGCCGGCAGCGGCGGCCAGGATGCCGGAATGCGCGCCGTCGTCGATTGGCTGGCGGCACAGACCCGTGCCGGCGGCAACGGGCAGGCGGGCACGACCCTGCGCGGTGCCGCCTGAACCGCGGATCATGCATTTCGGCAAGATTGTGACCACACCCCCGCATCCGTGATCGTTGTGGTCACGGCGGCGCTCGCCTATGTCTGGCGCTCCGAAGCCTTCCTTGCCGGAGCGCCTGATGGCCCGCGACGTGTCCGATTCCACTCCGATCAGCTCGAAGGCCGAACTGATCGGCTGGATCGCCGAGGGTGAGAAGCCCGCTTCCGCATTCAAGCTCGGCACCGAACACGAGAAATTCCCATTCTATGCCGGCGATCTGAGCCCGGTGCCCTATGAGGGCAAAGGCGGACGTGGCGGCATCCGGGCCCTGCTCGAGGGCATGCAAGCACGCCTCGGCTGGGAGCCGATCCTCGACGACGGCCATATCATCGGACTCGCCGGCCCCGATGGTGGCGGCGCGATCTCTCTGGAGCCGGGTGGCCAGTTCGAGCTTTCCGGCGCGCCGGTGGCAAGCGTGCATGAGACCGCGGCCGAGCTCGATGCTCATCTGGCCGATCTCCACGCGGTCGCGGAGCCGCACGGCATCCGTTTCCTCGGTCTCGGGCATTCGCCGCTCTGGACACTCGCGCAGACGCCGATGATGCCGAAGCGGCGCTACAAGATCATGGCGAACTACATGCCGAAGGTCGGCACGCGCGGGCTCGACATGATGTTCCGAACCTGCACCGTGCAGGTGAATCTCGACTTTGCCAGCGAGGCCGACATGGTGGCGAAGCTGCGCGTCTCGCTCGCCTTGCAGCCGCTCGCGACCGCGCTCTTCGCCGCTTCGCCGTTCAGCGAGGGCAAGCTCAACGGCCTGCAGTCGATGCGCTCGGAGATCTGGCGCGACACCGACAATGCCCGCGCCGGCATGCTGCCCTTCGCCTTCGATGCAGGAATGTCCTACGAGGCCTATGTCGACTGGGCGCTCGACGTTCCCATGTATTTCGTCAAGCGCGGCGACATCTATCACGACGTCGCTGGCGGTTCCTTCCGCGACCTGCTCGCGGGCCGGCTCGCGCAGTTGCCGGGCGAATGCGCGACCATGTCGGACTGGGCCAACCATCTCTCCACCCTGTTCCCGGAAGTGCGCTTGAAGCGCTATATCGAGATGCGCGGCGCCGATGCCGGACCGGTCGAGATGCTGAACGCGCTGCCGGCCTTCTGGGTCGGATTGCTCTATGACGATGCCTCGCTTGCTGCAGCCTGGGATATCGTCAAGGGCTGGAGCGCCGAGGAGCGCCAGCGTTTGCGCGACGATGTTCCCAAGGCCGGGCTCAATGCCAGAATCGGCGGCCGTCCGTTGCGCGACATCGCGCGCGAAGTCGTCGAATTGTCGCGCGCCGGCCTCGCCCGTCGCGCCCGCCTCGATGGGCAGGGCCGCGACGAAACCCGCTATCTCGAGCCGGTGATCGCGATCGCCGATGCCGGGCGCAGCCTCGCCGAGCGGCTGGCGGTGCGCCAGCAGGGTGCCTGGGGCGGGCGGATCGAGCCGGCGTTCACCGAACTGGTGTTGTGAGGCACCGAAGCAGGGAAGGGTGCGCACGCGCGGCGGCCTCAGGCCGATAATTGCGCTTGCCCCCGAATTTAGCGGTTCGGATTAACGAATTCTCCGCAGCTTGCCGCTAGCAATGGCGACATGAAGCCGATTTTCGCCCTTGCCCGCGACTTTCTGCACGATGACCGTGGCGCCACGGCGGTCGAATACTGCCTGATCGCGGCGATGATCTCGCTGGCCTGCGTTACGGCGGCGACGACGATCGGACAGAGCGTGCTCGGCTTCTTCCAGCAGGCGGCCGCCGGCTTCAATCCCTGAGCAATCGCGGCTTTCGCCGCTGCG
The DNA here is from genome assembly GCF_032464875.1 of Allobosea rubneri. NCBI lineage: Bacteria > Pseudomonadati > Pseudomonadota > Alphaproteobacteria > Hyphomicrobiales > Alloboseaceae > Allobosea > Allobosea rubneri. The sequence continues at coordinate 18,074 of NZ_JAWDID010000046.1, read as the reverse complement.
CCCTGCCTTACATCGTGCGCGCGCAAGAGCGCTGCCTGTCGATTGGCCTGGAAATTGCGCGGCGCAGTTTCACTAAACTTTACCATATTCAGCCCGCGGCAGCCGATCTGGCCCGCTCATGCGCCGATACCCCCGGTTTTCACGAGCCTGCGCAAGATTTTGTCAATCCGCCCGCCCGTACGGTTCTGGCATCGTCGCGCCGCATTTTCGGCGCCTTCCGCGAGGCTTTGGAATGACGCCCCTGTTTCGCCGCTTCCTGAAGGATGCCCGCGGCTCGACTGCGCTGCTGTTCGCTGTCGGCCTGCCGGTGCTGATGCTCGCGGTCGGCGGCGGCATCGACTACAGCCAGGCGGCAGCGCGGCGTCAGGCGATCGCCAGTGTCGTCGAACTGAGTTGCCGCGAGGCCGCCCTCGACATCAACGTCGAGTCGCGAAAGACCGGGGCCGATCCCAAAAGGGACTATACCTCGTTCGCGAAGACCAAGATCAACGATGCGGTCAGCAAGCTCTCCCAGCCCGGAGTCACTGGCGTTGCGGTGGACACGACGCTGGCAAGCAACGTTATCACTGCCGTTGCGACGGCCACGAGTTCCAATGCCTTTAGCGGCATTCTCGGATATCAGACGGTCGCGCTTCGCGTCGAGCGCCAGTGCAATTATGTCGTCGGGACTCCGGGGACGCCGCCCACGGGAACCGGCAAGGTCCTGTTCGCCGAATCCTTCGAGACCGAGCACAATGTCGCCTCGAACGCCTGGACCGTGCTGAAGAACTGGAACGGTTGGACGACCCAGAGTTCTCAGGGCGGTATCGAGATCAACGGTATCCCGTCGCTGGCCGCGAACGAGATCCGCTTCGGTAACTTCTTCGCCGAGCTGGATTCGCATTGCTACACCTCAGGCTGCAAGACCAATTCCAGCATGTGGCGCGAGTTCACCAACCTCGAGGTCGGCGACTACGAACTGAGCTACTGGTACATCTCGCGCGAGCGCAACCCGGCCTACGCCGGCCAGACCCTATGCGCCTACAAGACCGACGCGAAGGCGGAGTGGGACAAGCTCAAGGCGGCGACCTGGAGAGAGCAGACCAACCGCATCGAGGTCTTCTTCCAGAAGAAGGCGAGTTCCTATGTCACGCCTAACAAGGACGTGGACAAGGCGACCGACCAGGTCGACGTCTGCGTGCACACCGACAAGTGGACCCCGCGCAAGATTCCGCTGAAGGTCACGACGAAAGGAACCTACCGCATCTTCTTCCAGGCTGCCGGCCGCGAGGACACCTATGGCGGGCTGATCGACTACATCCGGTTCTGTAGCGGTAGCTGCCCGTGATGGAGTGCTGAGACGATGAGGATCGGTAGTCGATTGGGTTATGCGAGGCGCCTTGCGGTGTGCCTCCAAGCCTTCCGTCGCGACAGGAAGGGCGCGGTCGCGGTCGAGTTCGCGTTCATCGGCCTGACCTCGATGATCCTGCTGCTCAGCATCCTCCAATTCTCTCTCGCCTTCCTGGCGCAGATGTACATCCGCGACGCGGTTGCCGAGGCGGCTACCGGCCGCACCGCGGGCACCTATGCCGGCAACCGCGCCCAGGTGGCGGCGCAAATTTGCCAGCGGATGATCGCGCTCGAGAACTGCGCCGGCAATCTGCGGCTAGAAACCCAGCCACTGTCGAATTACGGGCCGGCCGCCCAGCCGATCACCGGGGCGACCTTCGTTGCCGGGCCTTCCGGTGCCGCGATGATGATGCGCGCTCGGGCGCCGGTCATTACCTTCGTGCCTGGGCTACCGACGCTGCATGTCTCAGCAGCCGCGCTCTATGTGAGGCCATGATGAAGCCTGTCGCTAGACTGTTCCGGAATGCGAAGCGGCGTAGTCTCGTCCGCGATGAGCGCGGCGTCGCCGCCGTGGAGTTCGCCCTGATCAGCGCGGCCATGTTCGCGATGCTGTCAGCAGCGGTCGACGCGACCCAGGCCGTCACCATCAGGCGTGATCTCAATCGCCTTACGGCCGAGATCGCCCAGGTCCTCGCGGCCTGCCCGAATGAGGTCTGTGTCGATACGACGATCCTGTCGATCATGGATCGAAGGGCCAACATCGCGCCGCAGCTTGGGACCATCCAACTGGGCATGGTGCGTTTCAACGAGAAGAACAACCAGATCGATGGCAACAGCCTCGGCGGCAACATGACGTACCTGCCGGCCGATATGAACGCACGCGCTTTGGCGCTTCTGAACGACGGTGACAGCGGCGTCGGGGTCCTCGCCACCTATACCCATCAGCCGATCATCCTGCGCCTGGCCGATGACTGGGGATTCACCACCATGAACTTCCGCTCTTCGGCCGTAACGGTCAGGTTGCGCAAGAGCTGATCCTCGGAGTTTTGTTCGCCTACTCCGCCGCGGTCTTGAAGCTCTGCAGATTGTCCAGGCTCTGGATGATGTGCTCGGCGAGGGCGTTCGAGAGGATCGACGGGTCGTGCCGGGTCCTGAGCAGGCCGATCTTGCAGGAGGGCAGGCTGGCATAGCCTTCCGATGCGCCGAGGATGCGCATGCCGGGCCTGACCGCGCTTTCCGGAAGCACCGACACGGCGAGCCCCGCTACCACCGCCGCGCCGACCGCGGTGGAGTTCCAGCTGGCATAGAGCACGCGGAAGCGCCGCCCCTTGTTCTCCAGCGCCTCGACCGCCGCCTGCCGCCAGTTGCAGGTCGGCCGCCCGAGCGCCAGCGGCAGCGGGTCCTCCTCATGCACGCAATGGCGCGCCGAGGTGACCCAGAGCAGGGGCTCGATCCGGATGATCTCGCCCTGACCGCGTCCCTCGACATGGGTGATGATCGCAAGGTCGATGTCGCCGGTGGCGATCCGCTCTGCCAGCATCGGCGTCGGCTCGCAGACGACGGTGACCTCTGTGCGCGGATTCGAACGGGCGAAGCGCGCCAGGATCTCCGGCAGATAGCGGTCGGCATAGTCGTCGGGCACGCCGAGCCTGATCCGGCCCTTCAGATCAGCTTCCGTGAAGCTCGCGACGCATTCCAGGTTCAGGCGCACGATCCGGCGGGCATAGTCGAGCAGGCGCTCGCCATCCTCGGTCAGCTTGGCATGGCGCCCGTCACGGCCGAACAGGGGCCGTCCGACGCGCTCCTCGAGCCGCTTCATCTGCATCGAAACAGCCGACTGGGTCTTGAAGACGATCTCGGCGGCGCGGGTGAAGGAGCCGGTGTCGGCGATGGCGACGAAGGTCTTGAGCTGGTCGGCGTCGAGCACATGGGCCATGCCGGCGTCCCTCCGAAGGAGTATCAAAATTAATTGTGCCAAACATCATAACCATTCGTTTGGCTGATGACCAGCGAGGAGTTACCTTTGGGTCACTTTCCGGTTCCTGTCATGGCGCGACCAGCTGGCCCGGAAAACCCGATCCGCCGTTCAACCCGAGGAGGCCGTCATGCTGCTCATGACCTATGCCGCGAAGTCGACGTCTGCCTTTGCCGGCGGCGCGACGCGTGCCGCCATCCAGACGGTCACCGGCTTCAAAAATCTGATCCGCGCCTGGGTGCACCGCCGCGAAGTGCTGCAGCTCAGCGAACTCGACGAGCGCGGCCTGAAGGATATCGGCCTCGTGCGTTCCGATGTCGAGGGGGCGCTGGCGACCTCCTGGCTGCGCGATCCCTCTGCCGTTCTTTCGGCCCGTTCGGCGCAGCAGCAGTCGGCGGCCGCGCACCGCCGAGAGGTTGGTCTTCGACATGCCGTAGCCCAGCCGGCCGCCGCGCCGACGGCGCGGACCATCGAGATCGCGTGCAACGCCTGACCCCTTGGCGTGACGCGTTCCTGCGGGCGGTGGCTTCGGCCGCCGCCCTTTTTCTTGCGTCCTCGCCGAAAAGGTGAGGCGGCCGTTCCGAACGGACTCGGTCTTGCTTTAGCAAGCCTCAGGCGCGGCGCTGGCCACCGCCGAGCATCGCGTCAAAGATCGATTTTAGCGCGTCTTGGTGGCTGTCCTGCACCTTGCGGCCATGCTCGAACATCTGGTTGAGCGCATCGAGGCCGATCGAGCCGGGACTGGTTTCGCCGGAAGGCGCCGGCTGCTGCGGCTGGGGCTCAGGTTCCGGCTCGGGCTGACGGCGCTGCGGCGCCGGCTTGGGTCCTTCCTGCGGCGGCTGGCCGCCGCCGAACATGCCGGTCAGGATCTGGCCGAAGATGTTGCCCATATCGGCCGGGTTGCCGGGCATCGGCGCGCCACCGAACGGGCCGCCGCCCGGCGCCTGTCCGGTCGCCGGCGCCTGCCCGCCGAACAGTCCACCGAGAATGGCCTCGAGCGGATTGCCGGGGCTGGCCTGCATGCCCGGCTTCGGCGGGTTCGGCGCCTGCCCGCGCATCATCTCGGCGAACTGGCCGAGAATGCCGCCGAGGCCCTGATTGCCAGCCGACTTGGACAGTCCGCCCATCACCATCGCGGCGATCACCGGCAGCATCTGCTTGAGGATCGCCTGTCCGACGCCGCTGGTCGCGGCCGCCTGGGCGGTGATGGCGTTGCTGACCTCCTTGGAGCCGAAGAGCTGGCTCAGTACGTCCTTGCCCATCGGCGCCGCGGAATCGGGGATGCCGTCGCCATCGGTGTCGTACATCTGGCCGAAGGGCGTCGCCGTCATCATCTGGGCGAGATTGCCGAAGGCGTAGGGGTTCTGCGTCTGGCGCTGCAGGCCCATCGAGAAGGCCGGGAGCAGGGCATCGAGCGCAGCTTGCGTCTGCTGCTGGGAGAGGCCGTATTGCCGCGCCAGATTCTGCATGGCCTGGCCGTTCTGGGCCGTCTGCATCATCTCGAACAGGTTCATCATGGCATGCTCCCTTGCGGGTTCGGTCCCGCCATCGGCGCGTCTTCCGTCCGGCCGGAATCGGTCGAACCACCGGAGCGCGCCAGCCATTGCCCCGACGATATCAGCCGGGCGGGATCAGGCAAGCGAGGCCGCCTGCGCCGCCGCCTGCCGCTCCAACTTCCCGATCGCGCGATAGGCGAAGACCAGGGCCAGCACGCCGAACAGCACCGCTCCGAGAGCCACACCGGCGATGGCGCCCTTCGGCCCGGCATAGTGCGCGCCGATGAAGGCCATCGGCACGGTGCCGAGCGTCGCCCGGCCCCAACTGAACACGGTCGAGTAGAGCGGCATGCCGAGATTGTTGAAGGCGGCATTGGCGACGAAGAGGGCGCCGACGAACAGCCACATCGGGCCGGAGATCAGGCAGAAAAACACGACGATTTCCGCCGTTTCGTCGCTTGCATCGAACAGGGTGGTGAGCGGGTGGCGCAGCAGCACCAGCAGCAGCCAGGCGATGGCGACGCAGGCCGCGGCAAAGCAGACCGAGTCGGTCAGCGCCCGGCGCATCCGGTCGAAGCGCAGCGCTCCCCAGTTCTGTCCGAGGATCGGCCCGATCGCACCGGACAGCGCGAACAGCGCCCCGAACGCCACCGGCACGAGCCTGTCGATGATCGCGGTCGCGGCGATCGCCTGGTCGCCGAAGCGGGCGATGATGCTGGCGAAGAAGGCATTGGCGATCGGGTTGGAGAGATTGGTCAGGATCGCCGGCGCGGCGATGGCGAAGGAGCGGCCGGCATCGGCGCGCACTGCGGCGAGCGTCGGTCGCGCCACGATGCCGTGGACCTTGACCGCGCCGTGATAGCCGACCGCGACGAGCATCAGCCGCGATATCACGGTGGCGATGGCGGCGCCGTCCGGCCCGAGGCCGAGGCCGAAGATCAGCAGCGGGTCCAGTCCGGCGATCACGACGCCGCCGGACAGCGTGACATACATCGCCCGCTTGGCGTCGCCGACAGCGCGCAGCACGGCGGAGAACCCCATGCCGAGCGCCATCAGCACATTCGACGGCAAGGTGATCCACAGGAAGGAATGGGCGACGGCATAGGCCTCGCCCTGCGCGCCGAGGCGCGTCAGCAGCCAGGGCAGCAGCGGCAGGATCAGGGCGCTCAGCACGAAGGCCGCGACGGCCATCAGGGTGAGCGACGACGCTGCCAGCCGGCGAGCGGCGGCGCGATCGCCGGCGCCGAGGGCGCGCGCCGTCAGGGCGGTCACCGCGATCATCAGGCCGACATTGAAGGAGACGACGAGGTAGAGGACGATGGTGGCGTAGCCGACGCCGGCCGTCGCCGCCGGGCGCCCCAGCCGCGAGACATAGAGCAGCGACAGCAGGTCGACGACGAACACCGCCATCAGGCCGACGGAAGCGGTCGCGGTCATCACCGCGACATGGCGCAGGGTCGAGCCGGTGACAAAGACGGCGGGGCTTTTGCTGGGAGCGTTCACTCGGCCGGTTCTCCGACACCGCCGACCGCGACCTCGGCACCGCCATCCTCGATGACCTCGCGGGTCTCCTGGGAGAGCGCCTTCGACTTGGCCTTCGGCTTGACCAGCGGCTCGGGCGAGACGCGCGGCACCTTCTGCAGGCCGGCGGCGATGCCTTCGCTGAACTGGATCTCCATGCGCTGGGCGTCGCGCTCGCGCACATTCTCGATCACCAGGCTTGCCTCCTCATAGTCGAGACCCAGCCCCTCCAGCGTCACCCGGCTGAAGCCGAGCGCCGATTCGAAGGTCTCGCGCATCTGGAAGTCGACATCGGCGCGCATCAGGTCGATGGCGTGGACGCGGTCGAACGCGCGGGCATGCAGGCGCACCGTCGGGAATTCGGCCTTGGCCATCTCGACGATGCGCAGCGCCGCCTCGCGATTGTCGACGCAGATGCAGACGATCCTGGCCTTCCCCGCTCCGGCCGCGCGCAGCACGTCGAGCCGCGTGCCGTCGCCATAATAGATCTTGAAACCGAACTTGGCGGCGGAGCGGATGCGCTCGACATCGGAATCGATCACGGTCACGTCGATATGCTGCAGCAGCAGCGCCTGCGTCACCACCTGGCCGAAGCGGCCGAAGCCGATCACCAGCACGGAAGGCGTGGTGCCGCTGAAATCCTCCTCGATCTCCTCCGGCGGGGCGGCGCGCGCCAGCAGCCAGGCGTCGATCAGCTTGGCGAGGATCGGGCCGATCAGCATGCTGAGGGCGGCGAGCGCGGTGGCGATGGCGCCGTGATGCTCGCTGAGCAGGCCGAGCGAGGCCGCCATCGGCAGCAGCACGAAGGCGAACTCGCCGGCCGGCGACAGCAGGGCTCCGGCCCGGATCGCCTCGGTCCAGGTCGAACAGGAGGCGCGCAGGATCGCGGCTGCGACGGCAATCTTGAACAGGACCAGTGCGGGCGCTGCGAGCGCGAGCAGCAGCGCATTGTCGAGCACCAGCTTCAGGTCGATCGACATGCCGACCGCCATGAAGAACAGGCCGAGCAGCACGCCGCGGAAGGGCTCGATGTCGGCCTCGAGCTCATGACGGAAATGCGAGTCGGCCAGCAGCACGCCGGCGAGGAAGGCGCCCATCGCCATGGAGAGGCCGACCTTCTCCATCACCAGCGCCGCGCCGAGCACGACGAGCAGCGCAGCCGCCGTCATCACCTCCCGGGCGCCGGACTTGGCGAGCAGGCGGAAGAACGGATTCAGCGCATAGCGGCCGGCAAAGACGAGTGCCGCGACCGCGAGCAGCGCCAGGCCGAGCCCGGCGAGCGCCTGCACGGCGTTCTCGTCATTGGCTACGCCGGTCGTCGCCAGCAGCGGCAGCACGGCGAGCATCGGCGCGATCGCGATATCCTGGAACAGCAGGACGGAGAAGCAGCGCCGGCCATAGCGCTCGGCGCCGTCGCCGCGCTCTTCGAGCAATTGCAGGGCGATCGAGGTCGCGGAGAGGGCGAGCGCGAGGCCGACCGCGACCGCCCCGCCGGGGCTCAGCCCGAGATGCCAGGCGATGCCGCCGATCACGCCCGCGCTCAGCACCATCTGGGCGAGGCCGGAGCCGAGGATGTCGCGGCGCATCGAGTAGAGACGCGCGGGCTGCAATTCGAGCCCAACCAGGAAGAGCAGCAGCACGACGCCGATCTCGGCCGTGCCACGGATCGCGTCCGGGTCCTTGACCACGGCCAGCAGCGAGGGCCCGATGGCGATGCCGGCGGCGAGATAGCCGAGCACGGCCGAGAGCCCGAAGCGCCGGAACAGAGGAACCGCGACGACGGCCCCGGCGCAGAAGGTCAGGATCGGCGGCAGATAGCTGGCGTGCGAGGCATCGGCCATGAAGGACTCGTGCTGGAATGGGGCGGCCTGGCGCGCCAAGGGCAGGCCGACCGGGGCAATTTAGGCGTTGTGCGGCACGTCTGCGAGGGGCGGCAGGAGCGGGGCGCCCCTGCGGCCTGCGGCGAGCCGCTTCCTTGACATCATTCGCGTGAGACCGAAAGAAGGCGCAGCCCTTGCCGGAGCCTCTGAATCCTCGTGACCGCCGCGCCGAAACCGCCGCTCGACATCCTGCTCTGCGCCCCGCGCGGCTTCTGCGCCGGCGTGGTCAGGGCGATCGACGCCGTCGAGAAGGCGCTGACGCTGCATGGAGCGCCGGTCTATGTCCGCCACGAGATCGTGCACAACAAATACGTGGTCGAGTCGCTGAAGCGGAAGGGCGCGGTCTTCGTCGCCGAGCTCGACGAGGTTCCCGATGCGACGCGACCGGTGATCTTCTCTGCCCATGGCGTGGCGAAGTCGGTGCCGGCCGAGGCGCAGGCGCGCAATTTCTTCGCCATCGACGCGACCTGCCCGCTGGTCACCAAGGTGCATCGCGAGGCCGAGGTCCACCACAAGCGCGGCCGGCACATCCTGCTTGTCGGCCATGCCGGCCATCCCGAGGTGATCGGCACCATGGGGCAGTTGCCGCCGGGCGCGATCACCCTGATCGAGACGCTCGAGGACGTCGCGGCGTTGGCCCCGCCCGAGGGCAAGCCGCTGGCCTATGTCACGCAGACGACGCTTTCGGTCGACGACACCCGCGGCATCGTCGAGGCGCTGCAGGCGCGCTTTCCCCAGCTGATCGCGCCGCACAAGGAAGATATCTGCTACGCCACCACCAACCGGCAGGAGGCGGTCAAGCGCGTCGCTCCGCTGGTCGACGGGCTGATCGTCGTCGGCTCGCCCAATTCCTCGAACTCGCAGCGCCTGCGCGAGGTCGCCGAGCGGGCAGGCTGCCCGGTGGCGCGCCTCGTCCTGCGCACCGATGAGATCGACTGGTCGCTGTTCGGCGATATCCGCCGCCTTGGCCTCACGGCCGGCGCGAGCGCGCCGGAGGTGCTGGTCGAGGAGATCATCGACGCCTTCGCCGAACGCTATGAGGTCACGGTCGAGACCGTCTCGACCGCCGATGAGAGCGTCTTCTTCCCCCTGCCGCGCGAATTGCGCGGCGAGCCGGCCTCGACCCCGGCCGAGTGAGCTGATCGTGGCCGTTTATACCGAAGTACCCGATAACGAGATGGCTGCCTTCGTGGCGGGTTATGGCATTGGCGACCTCCTGTCGGCCAAGGGCATCGCCGAGGGCGTCTCGAATTCGAATTTCCTGCTGCACACCACGCAGGGCTTCTACATCCTGACGCTCTATGAGGAGCGGGTCTGCGCCGATGACCTGCCATTCTTCATCGGCCTGATGGAGCATCTGGCGCAGCGCGGGCTGATCTGCCCGCAGCCGCTGCGGACCGGGGACGGAGCCGCCGTCGGTCGCCTCGCCGGGCGCCCTGCCGCGATCGTCACCTTCCTCGACGGTCTTTCCGTCCGCCGGCCGACGGTCGCGCATTGCGGCGAGGTCGGGCGCGGGCTCGCATTGCTGCACGAAGCCGGCCGGGATTTCGGCATGCAGCGGGCCAATGTCCTCTCCGTTCCCGGCTGGCGCCCGCTCGCCGAGCAGGCAGGGGCCGAGGCCGACACGGTTCTGCCCGGGCTGTCGAAGCGCATCTTCGCCGAGATCGAGGCGCATGAGCGGAACTGGCCGCAGGGGCTGCCGAGCGGCATCATCCATGCCGACCTCTTCCCCAACAACGTCTTCTTCATCAAGGACCAGCTCTCCGGGCTGATCGACTTCTATTTCGCCTGCACCGACGCCTTCGCCTACGACCTCGCGATCTGCCTGAACTCCTGGTGCTTCGAGGCCGACGCCTCGTTCAACCTGACCAAGGGACAGGCCCTGCTCGCCGGCTATGAGAGCGTCCGGCCGCTCGAGGCGGCCGAGGTCGCGGCGCTGCCGGCGCTCTGCCGCGGCTCCGCCCTGCGCTTCCTTTTAACCCGCCTGGTCGACTGGCTGAACGTGCCGGAAGGCGCCTTCGTGAAGCCGCTCGACCCGCTCGAATACGACCGCAAGCTCGCCTTCCACCAGCGCGTCTCGGATGCGCGCGAATACGGGCTGCGCCGATGAGCGACGTCGTCGAAGTCTGGACGGACGGCGCCTGCTCGGGCAATCCGGGCCCCGGCGGCTGGGGCGCGATCCTCAGCTACAAGGGCAAGGAGCGCGAGCTTTCGGGCGGCGAGGCGCTGACCACCAACAACCGCATGGAGCTGATGGGAGCGATCTCGGCGCTGGAGACGCTGACCCGGCCCTGCACCGTCGCGCTCCACACTGACAGCCAATATCTGCGCCAGGGCATCACCGCCTGGATCCATGGCTGGAAGAAGAACGGCTGGAAGACCGCCGACAAGAAGCCGGTCAAGAACGAGGAACTCTGGAAGCGCCTCGACGCTGCGCTCAAGCAGCACAAGATCGAGTGGAAATGGGTCAAGGGCCATGCCGGCGACGAGATGAACGAGCGCGCCGACGCGCTCGCGCGGGCAGGGATGGCGCCGTTCAAGCCGGGGCGGTAAGGGGCGGGAAACTGCTATCTCAACAGCGGCTGTGGGTGGAGAGCGGTCTTCGCATATCGCAAAGACCGCCCTCTTCTCTTAGGTCGCGTCGAACCCGGCGTGGAATGCGACTTCGCCCTTTGGCGCAATGGCCGTGAACACCAATCGCTGGAAATACTCGGGCGGCACGTCACCATACCGGAGTTCAGGATCACTCATGAACCCGAAGCGGCTGTAGTAGGCGGGGGCGCCGAGGACGACGCAGCCTTGCGCGTTCAAGCGTCTAAGTCGGTCAAGGCCATCGCGGATTAAGGCCTGGCCGATGCCTTTCCGCTGCTGATTGGGCCAGATCGAGACCGGGCCAAGGCCATACCAGCCCTTCGCCGTGCCGCTGACCTTAACTGGCGAGAACGCAACATGGCCGACGATCTCGCCGTCCATGATGGCGACGAGGGAAACGGTCAACACTCCTGCTTTCCGCAAAGCCTCGATGATCGCGGCCTCGGTCTGACTGCTATGGAGCATGTCCTTGAATGCGGCAGTTGTCAGGCTTCGGATCGTGTCGGTGTCTTCTGGGCACTCCAAACGGATTTGCATGGAAGTCTCCTATCGTTGTTCAGCGATTGTCAGTTTGCGAGCGCACAGCTTCCCGGCCTCGCCGCCAGACGCGGTAAGGACTGGAAGCTCGGGACTCGATCAGGCGTTTGCGATGCAGTCTTGCGAAGACCTCAAGCGTGCAGTCGGTCAGCAGGTGACCGTCTCGCGTGAAGCACTCGATATGAGAAATCCTGCCGTTGTCGCAACGTTGATGACGGATGAAGCCGCCTTGGGCGAGCACGTGAAGCACGCGCTGCTCGCTCCGCGAAATGTTCATTTTGGTGAGCCTGTGATAGAATCCATGACAAGCATCAGCGTTGAGCTCTACGCTGCGCGCAGATCCCTCCCGAATGCTTCGACATGTCTCGTCAATTCGAGACGGTCAGCGGATTCTCACAAGCTCTAACATGGACACTTCCCATGCGTCGTTCAGACAGACGCGACCCCTTCTTAGTTTCCTGCGTAGGGCATGGCAATGCTGTGGCCGCATCAGTGTTGGCTTCCATGCCGTCACAGGCCTATGGCCGAACCCGTCGACTCGGTGGCGCGGCATCGGCTCGTTTCGCCTCCTCGAAGGTCCGCAACGGGTTGGAAACAGTACCGCTAGACCGGTATCCCGCTCTCTTCGACGTGGTAGCCACGCCCCTCAGCGCCAGCCCAGCCCTGGCGCGACATGCTTCAGGATCGCCTCGATCACATGGGCGTTGTAGTCGACGCCGAGCTGGTTCGGCACCGTCAGCAAAAGCGTGTCGGCCTCGGCGATCGCCTCGTCGCTTTTCAGCTCCTCGATCAGCCTGTCCGGCTCGGCGGCGTAGGAGCGCCCGAAGATCGCGCGCGTGGTGTCGTCGATATAGCCGATCGAATCGCTGCCCTGCCCGTCGCGGCCGAAATAGGCGCGGTCGCGATCGTCGACCAAGGCGAAGATGCTGCGGCTGACCGAGACGCGCGGCTCGCGCTGATGGCCGGCCTCCTTCCAGGCCTGCCGGTAGCCGCGGATCTGCTTCGCCTGCTGGATATGGAAAGGCTCGCCGCTCTCATCGGTCTTCAGCGTCGAGCTCTGCAGGTTCATGCCGGCTTTGGCGGCCCAGATCGCAGTAGAGTCCGAGGCGGCACCCCACCAGATGCGCTCGCGCAGGCCCTCGGAATGCGGCTCGAGCCGCAGCAGGCCGGGCGGGTTCGGGAACATCGGGCGCGGGTTCGGGCGCGCAAAGCCCTCGCCACGCAAGACGTCGAGGAAGACCTCGGTGTGGTGGCGGGCCATGTCGGCATCGCTCTGTCCGTCGGCCGGCTGGTAGCCGAAATGGCGCCAGCCATCGATGACCTGCTCGGGCGAGCCGCGGCTGATGCCGAGCTGCAGGCGCCCGCCGGAAATGAGATCGGCCGCGCCGGCGTCCTCCGCCATGTAGAGCGGATTCTCATAGCGCATGTCGATGACGGCGGTGCCGATCTCGATGCGCTTGGTCCTGGCGCCGACAGCGGCCAGCAGCGGGAAGGGCGAGGCGAGCTGGCGGGCGAAATGGTGCACCCGGAAATAGGCGCCGTCCGCGCCCAGCTCCTCGGCCGCTACGGCAAGATCGATCGATTGCAGCAGCGTGTCGCCGGCCGAACGCGTCTGCGATTGCTGGGAGGGGGACCAGTGGCCGAAGGAAAGGAAGCCGATCTTCTTCATTGTGCAGCGCCTGTGAATGACCGCGAGCGCGGAGCCGTTCCGCAAAAAGGAAAACGCCCGAGCGGCCGGCGCCGTCGGGCGTGCTTGTCCCTGATATAGGTGCGATCCGCGGCTTCGCCCTGGCGTTCATGCACGCAAGTGAATGTCGCGATGCAATCCCGGCGGACCTGGCGGGATGGCTGTCGGCTCAGCCCAGCGGCTGCCGGTAGACGATGAAGCCCGACTTCTGCGCGACCTTGTCGTAGAGTTCCTGCGCTTGCACGTTGCTCTCATGCGTCTGCCAGTAGACGCGGAAGCAGCCCTTCTTCTCCGCCATCTGCCGGACGGCCTCGATCAGCTTGCGGCCGACGCCGCCGCCTCTTGCTTCCTCGCTGGTGAACAGATCCTGCAGATAGCAGATCTCCTTCGGACTCCAGGTCGTGCGGTGCAGCACATAGTTGACGATGCCGATCGCCTTGCCGTCGCGCAGGGCGATGAAGCCGCCCATTGGCTCCGTGCCGCCCGTCAGGCGCGCGAAGGTGGTGTCTGATGTCTCCGGGGCAAGCGATGCCTTGTAGAAAGTCAGATAGCCCTGCCAGAGCGGCTCCCAGGCGGTGCGGTCGCCTGCGACGAGCGGGCGGATGGTGATCTCGGACAAGGGCTCCTCCATGAATGGGCCGGAGGCTAGCGCGAGCCGGGCGGGCCTGTCTCATGACCAAGCGTCATGATTTCGATCAGCATCGCTGTGGGCTCGGCGTCCGCCCGGGGCTTGTGCACTACTCGGGAACGCCGGCCTTGCGCATGCCTTCCACGAAGACTTCGCAATGCGCGTAATGGCGGAGGTTCTCGCGCAGCACCGAGAGGTGCAGGGGCGGGCCGACCCGGGCGCGGGCGGCGATGAACTCCTGCGCCTCGTCGATCAGGCCGAGATGGCCGCAGCAACTGATCAGCGTGTTGTAGTGCCCCGAGTATTCCGCGAAGGCGGAGACCGAGGCGCGCAGGTGCGGCAGCGCTTCCGCGAAGCGCCTTGCGCCAAGCAGAGCGAGGCCGTGAATGGCGGTGTAAATCCCGGCGAAGCTGTCGGCCGGGCTCAGGCGCACGGCCTTGCCGGTCTCGGCGATCGCCTCGTCGTAGCGGCCCGCCCGAAGCAGAGCCCAGCCATGGGCGGTGCGGCCGAGCGCGAAGCTCGGATTGAGCGCGAGCGCGGCTTCGAGCTCGACCAGCGCCCTGTCGTGCCGTCCCGCGGTGCTGAGGCTAAGGCCGCGGGTCATCCGCGCCCAGGGATCGCCGGGATCGTGCGCGAGCGCGTCCTCGGCATGCTGCGCCGCCTGCCGGTAGGCCTCGCGCGTGTCCGGCACCCAGTAGCAGAGCGAGGCCCACCAGAGTGCCCAGCTCAGCAGCGCGTGGGCCCGGGCATAGGCAGGGTCCATGGCAATGGCCTGGTGCAGCAGCGCCTGCGCCTCGTCGTTCTGGCGCCTGCCGACCTTGCTGATCAGCCCCATCGCCCGCACGACCAGGCCCCAGGCGTTGATGCTGCCGGGCGGGCGGCCCGAGACCCGCACGCCTTCCTCGGCATAGAGGCGCGGCTCGATCGCCGCGACGACATGCTCGGTGATCTCGTCCTGCACGGCGAAGATGTCGGCGAGGTCGCGGTCGTACTTCTCCGCCCAGATATGCTTGCCGGTACCGGCGTCGATCAGCTGGACGACGACGCGGATGCGCCCGCCCGCGGCGCGCACACTGCCTTCCAGCACATAGCGCACGCCCAGTTCACGGGCGACCTGGCGCACATCCACCGCCTTGTCCCGGTAGACGAAGCTGGAGTTGCGGGCGATCACGAAGAGCCAGCGCAGGCGCGAGAGGCCGGTGATGATGTCCTCGCTGATCCCGTCGGCGAAATGGCTCTGCTCGGGACCGCCGCTCATATTGGTGAAGGCAAGGACGGCGATCGAGGGCGTGTCGGGCAGGGGCGGTGGGTTATATTGCAGCTCTGCCGCGGCGCCGGCCCGCCCTGCGCGAGCGCCGCGATGCTGGCCGGTGAGAGCGCATAGACGCGCACCGGGCGGGTCAGGTTTTTCAGCTGCTGCTCGCCGATGTCCTCGAAGGGATAAGGCAGCTTGTCCCGGACCTGCTCGTGGACCATCCCGGACATGCAGAGCCCGCCGGCCTCCGCCATGGTCTGCAGCCGAGCGGCGACGTTGATGCCATCGCCGTAGAGCTCGCCCTCGTCGAGGATCACGTCGCCGAGATTGACGCCGAGGCGGAAGGCGATGCGCCGTCCCGCCGCCACCTCGTTCTGATGCGCCGCGATGGCCTGCTGGATCTCGACGGCGCAGGCGACTGCCTCGACCACGCTCGCGAACGCGACGAGCGCGCCGTCGCCCATCAGCTTGACGGTCCGCCCGCCGCGCCGGGCGATGCACGGCTCCACCGCCTCGGCCCGCAGCGCCTTCAGGCGCGCGACCGTGCCGGCTTCGTCCACGCCCATCAGGCGCGAATAGCCGACGACATCGGCAGCAAGGATCGCGGTGAGCTTGCGTTCGACCTGCTGCGCCTGTGCGACGCGGTTCCTGTTCACCGTGGGCGCTCGTCCAGAGAGCCGGGCCGATGGTCCGGGACGGCACGGAGGCATGGCTCCGGCCCTGGCTCCGCGTGGATGTTGCGCCTTTCCGGGGCGCTTGGCTATCGGCCGTTGGCGCGACCCGGTGACGACGAGCCGCAAAGCCGGGGCAAAAGAAGCCGTGACCCAGAATTTGTCGGACTCAAGTGTGAAGCGGCCATGGCGTCGACTTCGCAGGGAAGCCAGAGAACCCGTGGCGCAGAAAGCTAGCACCCAGGTGCAGACGTTGCCATTGCCGCGGAAAGACCCATTCTGTGGCGTCGCAAAGTCGGGAGATCTTCTGTCGCTTTGATCGTGATTGTCGCGACATGGTCAATCCCGGCGGCTGAGATCGGTGCCGGTTTCACATATGGGAGATGGCCTTGCGCTTCAGAATTTCACGGGTTCTGGCAGTTTTCGTGGCCGTTTTCGGGTTTGCCGTGGTGGGATACGCCGCAGCAAATCCTAGCGCGGCGGTGTGCGCTGCGTTGGACGTCATACCATCGGCACGCCTGAATGACGGAACCTTGGCCGCATCAGACGCTCTGGAGCCAAATCAAGCCCGCGCGATCGAGCGCCTTGTGTCGGACGCAAAAGGCAGAATTGCAGAGGTTTTTGGAGCGCCCCGATCGAAGCCAATTGTCCTGTTCTTTGATGGCGCGACCAGATTTGGGCCATTTCGACTTAACGAATACGGCAGCACGCAATTCATTGGTTCAAGAATTTGCGTTCTGATCGGTCCGAAAGGCCAGAACATAGATATCGTCGCTCATGAACTAATGCATGCCGAAATTGCGGATCGTGTCGGGCCTTTGGCCAAGTTCGCGGAGCTTCCGACATGGTTCGATGAAGGCCTTGCCATGCAGGTCGATTTCAGGCCGGAGTACGACATTCGGGCGGGAGCGGATGTGGATAGTAAATCCGTTAGAGGTATGGGGTCTGCTCGATACTTTTTCGTTTCGGACTCGGAGTTGTTGACCAATAACTATGCGTCCGCAAAATTCGAAGTCGCTTTGTGGGCCAACAAGGTGGGCTATTCGTCAATTTATGCTCATCTTGAGCGCATCAAGCAGGGTGAAGCATTCGAAAAGGTCGTCGACCCCAATTTGCGGTAGTGTCAGCCGCAATATCGCGCCGCAGCATGGGGATGTTTCAACCTCCTCGACATTGCACGCAAATCGAAGTTCGTTGCGAGAAATTCGCCAGAGCCTTTTATTCTGCCAGGAGGCCGTCCTGATCGGAGAGCCGAGGCATTTCCGTAACGGGGGCCTGCTGCGGGTCAAGGGGCGCGACCGACTTTGCGACGGGTTCGATGTCGGCTTCCGGCCCGGTGCGGTTGTTGGCACGGGTCGACATCGGAGCCGCATCGGCCACCATGGCCGGCACGAAAATGGCTCGCCGGCGGGGACCGCTGGCCAAGCTGCTCCCCGCCGGCGGCGCGCGGCTGGATGATCTTCGTCGTGACGAGCAGTATTGTCACAGGGCGATCACTTCACCGCTCCCGTGCGGAGAATCATGGAAAGCTCGGCTTCGATCTCCGACGGCAGCGCCATAGCCTGCAACCTCGCTATGGTCGTCTCCACCGGATATGCGAACGATCGGAGCGAAAGCTCCCCGTCTTCCCACACTGCGTAATGGGCTGCTGTAGAGCCGTTTCGAGGCTGTCCGATGCTACCGGGATTCAAGACAGTTTTCGAACCGAAGCGGCCGAGAAATGGCACATGGCTGTGCCCGACGAGGAGGATGTCAGCATCGACATCAGAAAGCTCCCTCGGCCAGTTTTCGTCAGCGCATTTGCCATAATGAGGATCAGAAGGGGTTGCGTGTGTTAAATGAAATCGTGTCCCGTGCCGTTCGACATCTACTCGGAGCGGGAGGTCGCCAAGATATTGTTTCTGATCATGCGAGATGGTCTCAACCGTTCGCTTTCGGCAGCATTCAGATAGCTGCCGATAACGAGCGCTCCAGCGGCTGTCATCGTCGTTGGCTACGGCATGATCATGGTTGCCCTGAATGACGACCGCTGCCCCTGATTTGACCTGCTCAACGACCTCCGCAGGTTGAGGTCCGTAATTTACGAGATCACCGAGCACCCAAAGCTCGTCAAAGGATTCCGGCAGCGCCCGCAATGCGTCGAAGTTTCCGTGGATGTCCGAGACAATGACGATCTTCATAATTTCGCTCGGTCAAAGGACTTGGTGGGAGAGCAACCAAGGCTGGCTCGGTCGTGCATTCGATTGGCTCGGCCATGTGTCCATCTAGCGGCAACCTGATGACGATCGAAAGCCGAGACGACGTCACCGACTAGTCCGCTCCCGACCCAAGAGCGACATTCGTCTCGTCGGGGTCTCTACTCCTCTCGCCCCATAGAAAAGGTTGGGCCATTGGGCTCGCGTCGCGGATGCGATGCGGCGGTGGCCGATGCGCTTTAGGCTCCACCGATCCAGCCCAGCGGATCAGGGAGAAGAGCGATGGAGTGCTTTGTTGGCTTGGACGT
>NZ_JAWDID010000045.1:0-44072 GCF_032464875.1 Allobosea rubneri | reverse complement strand
CATCCGGTCCTGGTCGCGGAACTGCTCGAAGTCGGGCTGGTCGACGAGGCGACAGGGGACGGGCCGCACCGTTTGGTGCTGGCTTCGCCGCTCGCCGGCCCGCGGCTTCGACGGCTGCCGCGAGGGCGGCGCATCGTCGGACTGCCGGCGAAGTTCTCCATCGTGGTCGATGGCGGCGGCGCTCTGG
Source organism: Allobosea rubneri (assembly GCF_032464875.1). NCBI lineage: Bacteria > Pseudomonadati > Pseudomonadota > Alphaproteobacteria > Hyphomicrobiales > Alloboseaceae > Allobosea > Allobosea rubneri. Next base: position 43,885 of record NZ_JAWDID010000045.1, on the reverse strand, counting down.
CGCTCGACGGCTTTGCGGCGGACCTGCGATTGCGCGCCGTCGCGGCCGATTCCGTCGCCTTCGGTCTGCCGGGTGGGCTCTGGTTCGGGCCGGTCGATCCAACGAGCGCACCAGCGATCGCCGCAATGCTCCTCGCCGGCTTCGCCGCCGAGGAGCGCGTAAGGCGCGGCGAAGTCCGGCGCATGCGCGAGCTCGACGACAAGGCGCTGGTCGTCCTTTCCGTCGCTTGCGGGCTTTCGGCCATGTCGACACCGGCGATCCGCCCGTCTCCCTCCCCGGTCGGGATCGCGGCCGAACGGAACGGCCGCTTCGCGGTTCTCGCCGCCCTGCCTTTCGGCCGCAGCGACGCCGCGGGCTTGGCGCGCCTCTCGGAACTCGCCGAGCGTTTCGCTGTCGAAGAGATCCGACTGTCGCCCTGGCGGGGCCTCGGCTTCTGCGGGGTTTCGTTCGCCGCTACCGAGGAGCTCGCCGCCGCCCTGGTGAAGCAAGGTCTCGTGCTCTCGCCGCGCGACCCACGCCTGCCTGTTTCAGCCTGCGCCGGCGCGCCGGCCTGCGACCGAGCGGCAGCAGCGACGCTCGCCGATGCCGGGGCCTTGTCGGAGGTCCTGGCGCCCCTGCTGACGGACGGACTGACGCTTCACGTCTCGGGCTGCGCCAAGTCCTGCGCCCGCCAGGGCGCCGCCGATCTCACCCTCCTGGCCGGTGAGGCCGGCTACGACGTCATCCTCGCCGGCGGTACCCGCGACCGGCCGATCGCACATCTGACGCTGGCGGAACTTGTGCGCCGGCTCGAACCGGGTCAGGACATCCGCGCGCGGCTCGAAGCCGCTGCGCGCCATCGGGAATGAAAGTTTGAATACGCGTCACGCCTATCTCCGCGACGGAGCCGCCATCTACGAGCGCTCCTTCGCCATCATCAGGGCCGAATCCGACCTGTCGGGCTTCTCCGGCACCGCCGAACGCGTCGTGGTGCGGATGATCCATGCCTGCGGCATGACCGACCTGCCTAAGGACGTGGCGATGTCCCCGGATTTCGCCGCCACAGCCGAAGCGGCCCTCGCCAAGGGCGCACCGATCCTCTGCGATGCCCGCATGGTCGCCGACGGCGTCAGCCGCACCCGGCTTCCCTTCGGCAACGAGGTGATCTGCACGCTCGCCGATCCCAGCGTGGCGAAGCTGGCGCAGGAGATGGGCACGACCCGCTCGGCGGCGGCGATGGAGCTCTGGCGCCCGCATCTGGAGGGCAGCGTCGTGGTGATCGGCAACGCACCGACTTCCCTCTTCCGCCTGCTCGACATGCTCGATGCCGGTGCGCCGAAGCCGGCTGCCGTGATCGGCATCCCCGTCGGCTTCGTTGGCGCGGCGGAATCGAAGGAGGCGCTGGCGCTGGACGGGCGCGTGCCCTTTCTCGTGGTGCATGGCCGGCGCGGCGGCTCGGCGATGGCGGCGGCGGCGGTCAACGCGCTGGCGCAAGTGAAGGAGTGAGAGGGTGAGCGAACAAGCCCCCCGCACCCTGCTCTTCGGCGTCGGCCTCGGCCCCGGCGATCCCGACTACATGACCGTGCGCGCCCGAGACATCATTCTGAAGGCCGACCGTCTCGTGCACTTCTGCAAGCGCGGCCGGCGCGGCAATGCCCGCGTCACGGCAGACGCGATCATCGCGCCCGACACCGCCCGCGAGATCGAACTCGCCTTCCCGGTGACGACGGAGGTGCCGGTCGAGGATCAAGGCTATAGCGGCCCAATCGCCGCCTTCTACGACGCGGCCGCCGAAAGGCTCGCGGACGAGATGCAGGCCGGCCGCACCATCGCGGTGCTCTGCGACGGCGACCCGTTCTTCTACGGCTCGTTCATGCATCTCTGGCGCCGCCTCGCCCATCGCTTCCCGACCGAGGTGGTGCCGGGCGTCACTGGCATGGCCGGTGCCTGGACGCGGGCAGCCGCTCCGATCACCTGGGGCGACGACGTGATGACCGTGCTGCCGGGCACGCTCGCCGAGGGCGAGTTGACGCGCCGCCTCGTCGACACCGATGCAGCGGTGATCATGAAGCTAGGCCGCAACCTGCCCAAGGTCCGGCGCGCCCTGCAGCGAGCGGGGCTGATCAACCGCGCCATCTACGTCGAGCGCGCCACCATGGCCGATCAGCGGGTCGAGCGGCTTTCCGAAAAGCAGGACGACGAGGCGCCGTATTTCTCGATGATCCTGGTGCCCGGCGAAGGGCGGCGGCTGTGACCGGTTCACTCACCATCGTCGGCCTCGGCCCCGGCGAACCGCGCTATCTGACGCCGGCGGCGCAGGCGGCGCTCGATGCGGCGAGCGATCTCATCGGCTACGGCCCCTATCTCGACCGCATCCCCGCCCAGAGTGGCCAGACGAAGCATGCCAGCGACAACCGCGTCGAGATCGACCGGGCGCGGCACGCGCTGGAACTGGCCGCGGCAGGCAAGCGCGTCGCGGTGGTCTCCGGCGGCGATCCCGGCGTCTTCGCCATGGCGGCAGCCGTGTTCGAGGCCGTCGAGGCTGGCGAGCCCTGCTGGCGGGAACTCGCGATCACCGTCGAGCCCGGCATCACCGCGATGCTGGCGGCGGCTGCGGCGGCCGGCGCCCCGCTCGGCGGCGATTTCTGCGCGATCTCGCTGTCCGACAACCTGAAGCCCTGGGAGGTCGTCACCGCCCGTCTGGAAGCGGTGCTTCACGCCGATTTCGTGATTTCGCTCTATAATCCGATCTCGAAGGCGCGGCCCTGGCAACTCGGCAAGGCGCTGGAGCTCGCCCTTTCCGTCCGGGCGCCCGACACGCCGGTGCTGTTCGCGCGCGCCATCGGCCGGGCCGACGAGGCCCTGCGCATCCTGACCCTAACGCAGGCCTATGAGGCGGCCGGCACGGCCGACATGGCGACGCTGGTGATGATCGGCGCGAGCGGCACGCGCCTGATCGCGCGCGAGGGCCGGGCGCCGTTCGTCTATACGCCGCGCTCGGTGACGAAGAGCCCCTGCGCCACCAGCCAGGGCAGAACCTGATCGATATGGGTGACGTATTCGACATCGGGCTTGGGTGGCCGCTCGACCATGACGACAGGCAGGCCGAGCCGGCGCGCCGCGACGAGCTTGCCGAGCGTCATCGGGCCGCCGGCATTCTTGCTGACCAGGATCTGCGTGCCCTCGCGGTGCATCAGCCGCTCCTCGGCCTCGGCCTCGAAGGGCCCACGCTGCTGCAGGACCTTGGCATGCGGCAAGGGCAGCTCGCCGACCGGCTCGATCACCCGGATGAGATAGCGATGCTGCGGCGCGGCAAAGAACTGCGGCAGCTCGAGCCGGCCGATGGTCAGGAAGACGCGCTGCGGCTCGGTACCCAGCGCCTCGACGGCGGCCCCGATGTCGGGCACGCTGCGCCAGCGGTCGCCGGCTTGCGGCCGCCAGCTTTCGCGCCGGATCGCCAACAGCGGCACGCCCTCGGCCTTGCAGGCGGCCTCGGCGTGATAGGGCATGATCGCGGCGAACGGGTGGGTCGCATCGATGACCGCGACGACGCCTTCCTCGACGAGATATTCACGCAGGCCGGCAATGCCGCCGAAGCCGCCGATACGACTCGGCAGCGACAGCGGCCGCGGGTCGGATGTATGCCCGGCCAGGGAGATCACGGCACGGATTTCGGGGGCCTGCTCAGCCAGAAGCTGATCAAGTGCAGCCGCTTCGCTCGTGCCGCCTAGGATGAGGACCGTCATGAATCAGTTTTCGCGCGAAACCGGTGAACTGTCGAGCACGGGGCCGACCGGCCCATGGCTCTCGCTGGTCGGGCTCGGCGAGGATGGGCCTTCCGGACTATGTGCCGATGCGCTCGCCGCCCTGAAACAGGCGGAGATCGTCTTCGGTGGCGAGCGCCATCTCAAGCTGATCGGCGACGTCCCCGGAGAGGCCAGAGCCTGGCCCCAGCCCTTCCGAAACGCGCTGCCGGCGATCCTGGCGGAGCGCGGCCGGGCGGTCTGCGTGCTGGCGACCAGCGACCCGTTCCATTACGGCATCGGCGCCGGGCTGACCAAGGCGCTCGCCCCGGAGGAAATGCGGGTTATCCCGCAATTGTCGGCGTTCTCGATGGCCTGTACGCGGATGCGCTGGCCGCAGGAGGAGTGCGCGCTGGTCTCCCTGCATGGGAGGGCGCTGCAGCGCATCATCCCGCTGCTGCAGCCGGGCGCACGCATCCTGGCACTGTCCTGGGATGAATCGACCCCGGCCGCGGTCGCGGCGCTTCTGTCGGAACGCGGACTCGGCGCCAGTTCTCTCACCGTGCTGGAAGCGCTCGGCGGCCCGAAGGAGCGCATTCGCGAGACCCGCGCGCAGGATTTCGCGTTCGACGGGATCGTGCCGCTCAACATGCTGGCGGTCAGCGTCGTCGCCGACGACGATGCCCAAATCCTGCCCCTGGCCAACGGGTTGGCCGACGAATGGTTCGAGAATGACGGCCAGCTGACCAAGGCCGACATCCGCGCCATCACGCTCTCGGCTCTCGCGCCGCGCGCGGGTGAGCTGCTCTGGGATGTCGGTGCCGGCTCAGGCTCGATCGGCATCGAATGGTGCTTGCGCCATCGCCACAACCGCGCCATCGCCTTCGAGGAGCAGCCGGAGCGGGCGGCACGCATCGGCCGTAACCGGCTGGCGCTGGGCGCGCCACCGATCGAGATCGTCGAGGGCAAGGCTCCCGGAAGCTTTGCCGGCAAGACTTCCCCCGACGCAGTCTTCATCGGCGGCGGACTGACCGAGCCTGGCCTGTTCGAGGCGGCTTTCGCGGCGCTGAAGCCGCGAGGCCGGCTGGTCGCAAATGCCGTGACGCTCGAAGGCGAAGCCCGGCTCGCAGCGTTGTTCGCGCAGCATGGCGGCAATCTGCGCCGCATCGGCATCGCGCATCTCGACCCCGTCGGAACGATGCACGGCTGGCGCCCTGCGATGCCGGTGACGCAATGGCGGGTGGTGAAGCCTTGAACGGCGGCATCACCGCCGGCATCGGCCTGCGGCCCGGCACCTCGGAAGCCGAGATCCTGGCTTGCCTGACGCAGACGCTGGCCGCGGCCGGCTTCGGCAGCGAGCGGCTCGCCCGGCTCGCCACCCTCGCCTCGCGCTTCGGCGAGCCCGGCCTGTCGGCCGTCGCCCGCACGCATGATGTCGAGCTCGTCGCCATTCCGGACGAAGCGCTGGCCGGTTTCGAGGCCGCCTGCGCGACGCGCTCGAGCCGCATCGCCGGGCTCTACGGCGTCGGCTCCGTCGCGGAAGCCGCAGCGCTCGCGGCGGCCGGGCCGGGCGCCGTCCTGGTGCAGCCTCGGATCGCGACCAGCCGCGTCACCTGTGCGCTCGCCCGCGGCGCCGAAGCGGATGGGAATTCCTGATGACAGTGCATTTCATCGGCGCCGGTCCCGGCGCCGCCGACCTGATCACTTTGCGCGGGCGCGACCTGATCGCATCCTGCCCGGTCTGCCTCTATGCGGGCTCGCTGATCCCCAAGGCGATGCTAGGCTGGTGCCCTCCGGATGCGCGCATCGTCGACACCGCCCCGCTCGACCTCGACGCGATCATCGCCGAAATCGAAGCGGCGCATGCCGAAGGCAAGGACGTCGCCCGCCTGCACTCCGGGGACATCTCGATCTGGAGCGCCGTCGGCGAGCAGATGCGCCGGCTGGAATCACTCGGCATTCCCTATGAGATCACGCCGGGCGTGCCGGCCTTCGCCGCGGCCGCCGCCGCGCTGAAGCGCGAGCTGACCCTGCCGGGGCTCGCGCAATCGCTGGTGCTGACCCGGACCTCCGGCCGCGCCTCGGCCATGCCCGAGAAGGAGAAGCTCGCCACCTTCGCCGCCTCGGGCGCGACGCTCGCCGTCCATCTCTCGATCCATGTGATCGAGCAGGTTGCTGCCGAACTCACCCCGTTCTACGGCGCCGACTGCCCGGTGGCGGTCGTGTTTCGCGCCTCCTGGCCCGATGAGCGCGTGCTACGCGGCACGCTTGCGAGCATCGTCGCAGAGGTCCGCGCAGCCGCCCTGGAGCGCACCGCACTGATCCTGGTCGGCCCGGCGCTCGGCTCCGAGGATTTCGGCGAGAGTGCGCTCTATTCCGCCGGCTATGATCGCCGCTTCCGGCCGAACGGAGGCCAGGCGTGAGTGCGAAGGGCCTGCTCGTCGCCGCGCCGCGCTCCGGCTCCGGCAAGACCACGATCACGCTCGGCCTGCAGCGGGCGCTGGTCCGGCGCGGGCTTTCCGTACGCGGCCTGAAATGCGGGCCGGACTATATCGACCCCGCCTTCCATGCGGCTGCGACCGGCGCACCCAGCGCCAATCTCGACAGCTATGCCATGCCCGACGCCTTGCTTTCCGGCATCGCCGGCTCGGCAGCGGAGGCTGCGGACGTCATCGTCGCCGAAGGCTCGATGGGGCTGTTCGACGGCGTTCCGGGACGGGAAGGCCATACCGGCGCCAGCGCCGATATCGCCGCCCTGCTCGGCTGGCCTGTCGTGCTCGTCGTCGACGTCTCCGGGCAGGCGCAATCGGCCGGCGCCGTCGCGCTCGGCTGCAAGCTCTACGATCCGCGCATCAGGATTGCCGGCGTCATCCTCAACAAGGTCGCGAGCGAGCGCCATCGCCGGCTCGCCGCGGCCGGCATGGAGCGGATCGGCCTGCCTGTCCTCGGCGCCCTGCCGCGCAAAGCCAGCCTGATACTGCCTGAGCGCCATCTCGGGTTGGTGCAGGCCGGCGAAACCGCCGATCTGCATGCCCGGCTCGATGCGCTGGCGGAGACGGTCGCAGCGGCCGTCGATCTCGATGCGGTCGTTGCCGCCGCCGGTGCGACGACGCTGACGGCATCGGACGAGGCCCTACCGGCCCTGCCCGCACCGGGAAAACGGATCGCCATCGCGCGCGACGCCGCCTTCAGCTTCGTCTATCCGCATGTCGAGGCCGGCTGGCGGGCTCAGGGCGCCGAGCTCGTTCCCTTCTCGCCGCTCGCCGACGAAGCGCCCCCCGAGGAATGCGACGCCTGCTGGCTGCCGGGCGGCTATCCCGAACTGCATGCCGGGCGGCTCGCCTCGGCCTCGCGCTTCCTAGGCGGTCTGCGCAGCTTTGCACGCACGCGCCAGGTCCATGGCGAGTGCGGCGGCTACATGGTGCTCGGCAGGAGCCTGACCGATGCCGATGGCGCGTGCCATGCCATGGCCGGGCTGCTCTCGGTCGAGACCAGTTTCGCCAAACGCAAGATGAATCTCGGCTACCGCAATGCCGTGCTGCAGGCTGATTGCCCGCTCGGCGCAGCAGGCGGGCGGCTGAGCGGCCACGAATTCCACTATGCCAGCATCGTCTCGCAAGGCGAGGATCCCCCTCTCGCCATGGTCGGCGACCCGCACGGCTCGGCCCCCGTCCCGGCCGGCAGCCGGCGCGGCCTGGTCACCGGTTCCTTCTTCCACGCGATCGCCGCGCAGGGTTGAGTCTTGAGTGCAGCGCCCTCCTTCGATGAGGCCTTCACTGCGAAGCTCGGCGAATTGCTGGCCTGGCGCCGCGACGTCCGACGCTTCCGCACGGACACCCTGCCGGAAGCGCTGCTGGAGGAGCTCCTCGCTCTGATGCAGCTTTCGCCCTCGGTCGGCCATTCGCAGCCCTGGCGCTGGGTCCGGCTGCGCGACCTCGAGCAGCGCGCGGCGGTACAGGCGAGCTTCGCGGCCTGCAACGCCGCGGCGCTCGCCGATTACGAGGGCGAGCAGGCGCGGCTCTACGCCTCGCTGAAGCTGGAGGGATTGCGCGAGGCGCCGGAGCAGTTCGCGGTGTTCTGCGACCACGGCACCGGTCAGGGCCATGGCCTCGGCCGGCGGACCATGCCAGAAATGCTGGATTATTCGGTCGTCGCCGCGATCACGCAGTTCTGGCTTGCGGCGCGTGCCCACGGGGTCGGCGTCGGCTGGGTCTCGATCCTCGATCCAGACGCGATGCGGCGGATCGTCGAGGCGCCGCCGGAATGGAAGCTGGTCGGCTATCTCTGCGTCGGCTTCCCGGTGGAAGAGCACGACGTGCCCGAGCTGGTGCGGGCCGGCTGGGAGAAAGGGCGCAGCTGAGCTGCGCCCTTCATTGCCGGAGTTCCGTTATCCAGGAGATGGCCGGGCGGAACCCGGCCATGACGTCTGCGATTACAGGGCGACCTTGAACGGCGCTTCGGTCTTGCTCTTGATCTCGTCGAGCGAAACGCCGTCGGCGAGCTCGATCAGGGTCATGCCGCCGCCGTTCTCGTCGACGGTGAAGACGCCGAGATCGGTGATCACCATGTCGACGACGCCGGCGCCGGTCAGCGGCAGGTCGCAGGCCTTGAGCAGCTTCGGCGATTCCGAGCCATCCTTGTTCTTGGCGACGTGCTCCATCACCACGACGACCTTCTTGACGCCGGCAACGAGGTCCATGGCGCCGCCCATGCCCTTCACCATCTTGCCGGGGATCATCCAGTTGGCGAGGTCGCCATTCTCCGCGACCTGCATGGCGCCAAGGATGGAAAGATCGATATGGCCGCCGCGGATCATGCCGAAGGAGTCGGACGAGGAGAAATAGCTCGTCGTCGGCAGCTCGGTGATGGTCTGCTTGCCGGCGTTGATCAGGTCGGGGTCCTCCTCGCCCTCATAGGGGAAGGGACCCATGCCGAGCATGCCGTTCTCCGACTGGAGCTGCACGCTCATGCCGTCGGGGATGTAATTCGAGACGAGCGTCGGGATGCCGATGCCGAGATTGACGTAGAAGCCGTCCTTCAGCTCCTTGGCGGCGCGAGCGGCGATCTGTTCACGGGTCCAGGCCATTGTGCGTGATCTCCTTCTCAGACCGTTTCGCGCTTGCGGACGGTGCGCTGTTCGATGCGCTTCACCGGGTTCGCCACATGGACGATCCGCTTCACGAAGATGCCGGGGGTGTGCATGTGGTCGGGATCGATCTCACCGGCCGGGACGAGATGCTCGACCTGGGCGATCGTCATGCGCGAGGCCGAAGCCATCATCGGATTGAAGTTGCGCGCCGTCTTCCGGTAGACGAGGTTGCCCTCGGTATCGCCCTTCCAGGCATGGACGATCGAGATGTCGGCGAAGAGGCCGCGCTCCATGATGTAGCGCTCGCCATCGAACTCGCGCTCCTCCTTGCCTTCGGCGATCAGCGTGCCGACGCCGGTCTTGGTGAAGAAGGCCGGGATGCCGGCACCGCCGGCGCGGATGCGCTCGGCGAGCGTGCCCTGCGGGTTGAATTCGAGCTCGAGCTGGCCGGAAAGGTACTGCTCGGCGAAGAGCTTGTTCTCGCCGACGTAAGAACTGATCATCTTCTTGATCTGCTTGGTCTCGAGCAGGATGCCGAGCCCGGCACCGTCGACGCCGGCATTGTTTGAGATGAAGGTCAGGTTCTTGGCGCCGGAATCGCGGATCGCCTCGATCAGCTTGTCGGGGATGCCGCAAAGACCGAAGCCGCCGGCCATGATGGTCATGCCGTCCTTGACGATGCCGGCGAGCGCTGCCGCCGCATCGGGATAGACCTTCTTCATCGTGCTGCCTTTGCCACTGGGAATGAGGAGGAGCGTTCCCCTCAAGGACTAGCCGAGCCCCCGGTGCGGTTGCAACATGGACAAGCGTGCGCCCAGTCCATGAGGCGCGGGCGATTTCGCCATAAGCACGGACCAATGGCCTGCCGCCTAGCGCCCTTCCGCGGGCTTCGGGTAGCGCCCCAGATCGGGCCAGGACCGATCGCGCCCCCGCAGAACCGGATCGATGAAGGTGGCTGCCGGAGCCGCGGCGCGCGCACCGCCCGGCTCGGCCTGCGCGGGAGCGGCGGCCCGTCCGCGTTGCAGTACGGGGCGCGGCGGTTCCTCGACACGCCTCGCATTCCTCGGCTTTCGAGCCGGCGACACTGGCGGCTGCGCGTCCAGGCTGCGGCGATAGGCGCTTTCGCTCTGGCCGACCAGCGCCTTCACCTGTGCGTCGGTGAAGAAGCCCGTGGCCGGAATCCTGCGCGAGAGCTGCCATTGCCGCACCGCCTCCCGCTCGCGCGCGCCGAACCAGCCGCTCGGCCGCCCGCTTCCAAACCCGCTCGCGCGAAGCCGCGCGTGCAGCTCCCGATAATCGGAAGGGCCGAGTTTCATTGCCGCTTCCGTCTCCCGCGAACCGGTTTCGCGCGCCAGCGCATCGCCGGCCCCCGACGGCTCGACGGCCGAAGGGGGCTGGCTCGGAACGCGATCGTCGAGCCTTGCGAGCCGGCCCATGGCGGCAATTGAGGCCTCGGCACCGGACGCTGCGGAGCTCGCAGTCGCCAGCGCCGACCCTGCGCCCGTCAGCGGTGCCGGGTTCAGCCGAAACTCACCGATGATCGATGAGTTGGTCCATGGCTTCTGCCGTTTGCCGGTGGCCTCCCAGACGTCGGCGCGCACACGGTCCATCACCGTCGTGATCGATATCTCCGGGGTTTCCATGTGCCTCAGCAGCGCCGCGGTGAAGGGGCTGTTCCCGCCACCCTCGCCGTCGAACGCCACAGCACGCGGGTCCGTCGCGAAGGCAATCAGCGTGCCGGAGGCGCCGCGCGGTTCGACCGGAACGAGCCCGCGCGTGATCGACCGCGTTCTGGTGCCGAAGCGCGATGCGAAGGGATTGTCGCGACAGGCATCGAGCACGACGATGTTGACGCGCTCCTCACGCTGCATCTGCCGGATGACGAAATCGAGATTGACCGCGCGAAAATCGAGATCGGATTCAGACTTCAGATCGACATCGACGGGCAGCAGATAATTCTCATCACCAACGGCAATGCCGTGCCCGGCATAGAAGATCAGGCCGACCTTCGCCCCCTCCATCCTCCTGGCGAATTCGTGAACGATTCGGGTCATCTCCACGACGTTCAGGTCGTAGCCCTCGACGACCTCGAAATTCAGGCGTCTGAGCGAGGCGGCCATCGCCTTCGCATCGCCCAGCGGGTTTGCCAGCGATGCGACGTTCACGTAGGCGCCGTTGCCGACGACCAGCGCGACGCGCGCTTCCGCGAAGGCATGGGCCGGAACGAAAAACCAGCAAGAAGCCGCCATCAGGAGCATGGTCAGCGGCAGGGTAGACAGCAGTCGCAAGGAGACGAACATAACGGGCGCTCCGCATAAACCCGGAAAACAAGATCGCGAAGCCAGAACGCTACGTCAATCCATAGACGTTTTGTAACGATTACCTGACGACGATTTTTCCCTGCACTTCCATCCTAGAAACGACACAGACAATCGGAAGATGCGCTACGTAGCCCGACCGGCATCCCTGGACGGGGCGCTGCTCGACAAGCGAACTCAGCTCGCAACTCGGTCTACACCTTTGGTCTAGACCCGGCGCCGTCGCACAACGGGATGGACGAACCCGCACACCCGCGCCGTTGACATGGGTGATATGCGCGGTGCAGCATGATGAACTAGGGGAAACGATCAAACAAGGTTGAACGGGGTGACCGACATGCGTGAGTTGTATGTCTGAGGATATTATTCTCTCGACGTCGGGTCTTACGAAAGAATTCGCCGGCTTCACAGCAGTCAATGGCGTAGACCTCAGCGTCAAGCGAGGCACGATCCACGCGCTGATCGGCCCCAATGGCGCCGGCAAGACGACCTGTTTCAATCTTCTGACCAAGTTTCTCGCACCGACGCGCGGCTCGATCGTCTATAATGGGCGGGACATCACGCGGCAGAAGCCGGCAGAGATCGCGCGGCTCGGGCTGGTGCGCTCCTTCCAGATCTCGGCGGTGTTCCCGCAGCTCAGCGTGATGAACAATGTCCGCATCGCCTTGCAGCGCAAGCGCGGCGACTCGTTCGATTTCTGGCGTTCGGAAGAGGTGCTGCGCTCGCTCGACAAGGAGGCGCTGGCGCTGGTCGAGGCGGTCGGCCTCTCCGCCTTCGCCGATCTGCCGGCGGTCGAGCTCTCCTATGGCCGCAAGCGCGCGCTCGAGATCGCGACGACACTGGCGCTCGACCCGGAAATGCTGCTGCTCGACGAGCCGATGGCCGGCATGGGCCGCGAGGACATCGACCGGATCGCGACGCTGATCCGCAAGGTCTCGAAGAACCGCACCATCCTGATGGTCGAGCACAACCTATCGGTGGTGGCCTCGCTGTCGGACCGCATCACCGTGCTCGCCCGCGGCCAGGTCCTTGCCGAAGGCGACTACGCCACGGTCTCGAAGGATCCGCGCGTGGTCGAGGCCTATATCGGTTCGGGAGTCGGCCATGGCCATTGAAGCGACCCTGGAGCGCAAGGCGCAGGCCGGGACGAAGCCGCTGCTGAAGGTGCGTGGCCTCGAGGCCTGGTATGGCGAGAGCCATGTCCTGCACGGCATCGATCTCGATGTCGGCGAGGGCGAGGTGGTGACGCTGCTCGGGCGCAACGGCGCCGGCAAGACGACGACGCTGAAGTCGATCATGGGCGTGATCGGCAAGCGCAAGGGCTCGGTCAGCTTCGGCGGCCAGGAGACGATCGGCCTGCCCTCGCGCGCGATCGCGCGGCTCGGCCTCGGCTATGTCCCGGAGGAGCGCGGCATCTACTCGACGCTTTCGGTCGAGGAGAACCTGATGCTGCCGCCGCAGGTGAAGCCCGGCGGGCTCTCGGTCGCCCAGATCTTCGAGCTCTTCCCCAACATCAAGGAGCGGCTCCGCAGCCAGGGCACCAAGCTCTCCGGCGGCGAACAGCAGATGCTGGCGATCGGCCGGATCCTGCGCACCGGCGCCAACCTGCTCTTGCTCGACGAGCCGACCGAGGGCCTCGCCCCGGTCATCATCGACCAGATCGGCGCGACCATCCGCATGCTGAAGCAGAAGGGCTTCACCATCGTCCTGGTCGAGCAGAACTTCCGCTTCGCCCAGACCGTCGCCGACCGGCACTACATCGTCGAGCAGGGCAAGGTGATCGACATGATCCCGAACGAGGAGCTCGACGCCAATATCGATAAGCTGCACGGCTATCTCGGCGTCTGAACCAGTCCAGAACAAAGACATAAGGTGGAGGAACGGCATGAAGACTACAGCATTGCTTCTCGGGACCGCGCTCGCCGCCCTGGCGGCCGGTGCCGCCCAGGCCCAGACCAGCGTCAAGGTCGGCGTGATGAACGACCGCTCCGGCCTCTACGCCGACCTCTCGGGCGAAGGCTCGGTGATCGCCGCGCGCATGGCCGTCGAGGACTTCAAGGCGGCGGAAAAGGGCATCAAGGTCGAGATCGTCTCGGCCGACCACCAGAACAAGCCGGACGTCGGCTCGACCATCGCCCGGCAGTGGTATGACCAGGACGGCGTCGACGCGATCCTCGACGTGCCGACCTCGTCGGTCGCGCTGGCGGTCAACCAGATCACCAAGGAAAAGAACAAGATCCACATCAATTCGGGCGCGGCCTCCTCGGACCTGACCGGCAAGGCCTGCTCGCCGAACACGATCCACTGGACCTACGACACCTATGCCCTTGCGCAGGGCACTGGCGGCGCGATGGTGAAGGCCGGCGGCGACAGCTGGTTCTTCATGACCGCCGACTACGCCTTCGGCCATGCGCTCGAGCGCGACACCGGCGCGATCGTCACCAAGAATGGCGGCAAGGTCGTCGGCGCGGTGCGCACGCCCTTCCCGGGCACCGACTTCTCCTCCTTCCTGCTCCAGGCCCAGGCCTCGAAGGCCAAGGTCATCGGCCTCGCCAATGCCGGCGGCGACACGATCAACTCGATCAAGCAGGCGGGCGAGTTCGGCATCACCTCGGCCGGGCAGAAGCTCGCCGGGCTCCTGGTCTTCATCACCGACGTACACGCGCTCGGCCTGCAGACGGCGCAGGGCCTAGTCCTGACCGAGGCGTTCTACTGGGACAACAACGACGGGACCCGCGCCTGGTCGGAGCGCTTCGCCAAGGCCAATGGCGGCAAGAAGCCGTCCATGGTCCAGGCCGGCGTCTATTCGGGCATGCTGCACTATCTCAAGGCGATCGAGGCGACCAAGGGCAAGGACCCGACCGCGGTGATGGCCAAGATGAAGGAAATGCCGACGGACGACCCGCTGTTCGGCAAGGGCTCGGTCCGCGCCGATGGCCGCAAGATGCACGACATGTACCTGTTCGAGGTCAAGAAGCCGTCTGAATCGAAGGCTCCGTGGGACTATTACAAGCAGGTCGCGGTGCTGAAGGCCGACGACGCCTTCAAGCCGCTTTCCGAAAGCGAGTGCCCGCTCGTCAAGAAGTGAGGGGCTGACCACAGCCTCCGCACCATCCGAGGCTCCGGGGCCGCGAGACGGCCCCGGATTCGCTGTTGTCGGGAACGGTAGATCCGCATGTTCGAGTTACTTGGCATTCCGCCGCAAGCCCTGTTCGGCCAGCTCCTGCTGGGCCTGATCAACGGCTCGTTCTACGCCATCCTCAGCCTCGGGCTGGCGGTGATCTTCGGCCTGCTCAACATCATCAACTTCACCCATGGCGCGCAGTACATGATGGGCGCCTTCGTCGCCTGGATGTGCCTGAACTATCTCGGCGTGAACTACTGGGCGGCGCTCCTGCTGGCGCCCGTGATCGTCGGCTTTACCGGCGTCGTCATCGAGCGATTGTTCCTGTCGCGGATCGCCCATCTCGACCATCTCTACGGGCTGCTGCTGACCTTCGGCCTCGCGCTGATCATCCAGGGCCTGTTCCGCAACCAGTACGGCTCGTCCGGCCTGCCCTACCAGATTCCCGACGCGCTGCGTGGCGGCTACAATCTCGGCTTCATGTTCCTGCCGACCTATCGCGCCTGGGTGGTCGTCGCCTCGATCGCGGTCTGCCTCGCGACCTGGTTCATGATCGAGAAGACCAAGCTCGGCGCCTATCTGCGCGCCGCCACCGAGAACGCGACGCTGACCCAGGCCTTCGGCATCAACGTGCCGCTGCTGGTGACCCTGACATACGGCTTCGGCGTGGCGCTCGCCGCCTTCGCCGGCGTGCTCGCGGCACCGATCTACTCGGTCAACCCCAACATGGGCGCCGACCTGATCATCGTCGTCTTCGCGGTCGTCGTGATCGGCGGCATGGGTTCGATCATGGGCGCCATCGTCACCGGCTTCAGCCTCGGCCTGGTCGAGGGCCTGACCAAGGTGTTCTACCCGGAAGCCTCCGCCACCGTCATCTTCATCATCATGGTGCTGGTGCTGCTGGTGAAGCCGGCCGGCCTGTTCGGGCGCGCCGCCTGATGCGCGCGCCTCTCGTCATCACGGCCTCGCTGCCGCTTCGTTTCGAAGGAGCCGCTCATGGCTGACGTCCTCCCCGCCGACGGCTCCGTGACGCACGCCGCAGCCGAGCGCGACACGGCGAGCCTGCACCGCAACGTCATGATCGGCATCGCGATCGCGCTGGTGATCGCGCCCTTCGTGGCCTATCCGGTCTTCGTCATGAAGGTGCTGTGCTTTGCGCTATTCGCGCTCGCCTTCAACCTCCTGCTCGGCTATGGCGGCCTGCTCTCCTTCGGCCATGCCGCCTATTTCGGCATGGCGAGCTATGTCTGTGCCTATGCCGCCAAACATTGGGGCTTCAATCCGGAATTCGCGATCCTGGCAGGCACCGGCGTCGCCGCGATCCTCGGCCTCGTCTTCGGCTCGCTCGCCATCCGCCGCCAGGGCATCTATTTCGCGATGATCACCCTGGCGCTGGCCCAGATGGTGTTCTTCTTCTCGCTGCAGACGCCGCGCTTCACGGGCGGCGAGGACGGCATCCAGGCCGTGCCGCGCGGCAAGCTCTTCGGCGTCATCAACCTCGCCGACGACCGCACCCTGTATTGGGTCGTGGCGCTGATCTTCATGGCTGGGCTGCTCGCCTTCTACCGCATCATCCACTCGCCCTTCGGACAGGTCTGCAAGGCGATCCGGGACAACGAGCCGCGCGCCATCTCGCTCGGCTATCGCGCCAACCAGTACAAGCTCGCCGTCTTCGTGCTCTCGGCGATGCTGGCCGGGCTCGCCGGCTCGACCAAGGCGATCGTCTTCCAGCTGGCTTCGCTGACCGACGTGCACTGGTCGATGTCGGGCGAGGTCGTGCTGATGACGCTGGTCGGCGGGCTCGGGACCATCTTCGGCCCGATCGTCGGCGCCCTCGTCATCGTTTCGATGCAGAACTTCCTGGCCACGCTCGGCGCCTGGGTCACGGTCATCCAGGGCGTGATCTTCGTGCTCTGCGTGCTGCTCTTCCGCGAGGGCATCCTCGGCGTCATCGCCAAATGGATCAAGAAGCCGCTCTGAGCATAGGCCTCAGCGCTCCAGCAGGAACTCTGCCAGCGCCGCCCGATCAGCCTCGCCAAGACCGACGGGCGGGCTCATCCAGCCGCCCGGCACGACCGAATCGGGATCGCGGAGATAGGCCTTGAGGCGCTCCGCATCCCAGCGCAGGCCCTTCTCGCGCATCGCATTGAAGGCCGGCGAGTAATCGAAGCCGGCGGCCGCCCCGAAAAGCCGGCCGGCGAGCCCGTCGAGGGTCGGGCCGGCCATCGCGACTCTGCCCGGCTCGAGCGCATGGCAGGAGCGGCAGCCCTGGAACAGAAGCTCGCCGCGCTTCAACTCATCGGCCGAGGCGCCCGTGCCGCCGGCCAGCGCCAATGCAGTCAGCACGGCGAGGCCCAGCCTCACGCGGGCTTCACGGTCTGGATCCGGACCAGCCGGTTGGTGCCGCTCTCCCCGCCCCAGGCCTCGCCGGAGCGCCCGTCCATTTGCCGGACATTGGCGCCTGCCCGGTCGCTCGGGAAGCTGTGAAAGCCCTCGGTCAGCGGGTCGAAGCGCAGGATGGCGTTGGCGGCGAAATCGGTGAGCCAGACCTTGTCGGCATCGTCGACATAGACCGAATAGGTGCGCGGCTTGTCGCCGGGCAGCTTCCAGCCCTTCCAGCTGCCGCTCTCGGTGTCGTAGGACGAGACCTGACCTGAATTCCATTCGCTGACCCAGATCCGGTTCTTCGAATCCGACCAGACGCGGCGCGCGCCCTGCCCTTCGGTCGGCGGGTCGACCACAGTGAAGGCAGCGGTCTCGGCATCGACCCGCGCAATGTAGTTTCCGGCGAGCGAGGCGAACCAGATTTCGCCCGAGGGGGTGCGGGTCATGCCATAGGGACCGGCGCCGCGCGGGGCGTCGAACACCTCCATCTTGCCGGAATTGGGATCGAGCCGGCCGATGATGCCGTTCTGGCCGCTGAACCAGAGAATGCCCTTCTTGTCGAAGACCGGGGTGTTGAGATTGGCGCGCTCGCGGCCCGCCGGCAGGGGGAAGAGCCGGACCGCGTGGCTCTTGTCATCAATGCGGGCGATGGCGTTCTGGCCGCCCTCGGTGACCCAGGCGGCGCCGTCCGGGCCGCGCACCACGCCATGCGGCGCCGCGCCCTCGCCGAGCGAGATCACCTTGATCTGGCTGGTGCGCGGATCGAAGCGCCCGAGCGTGCCGTTGCGCTGGCCGCAAACCCAGAGCGTACCGTCACCGGCATCGGTGACGTCCCGCGAGCCCTTGATCCCGGGCAGGTCGAAATAGGTGACGATGAAGGGGCTGCCGGGCCGTGGCTGCTCGGTCGCCTGCGCGCGCAGGATCAGGCCGGGAGCAGCAAGGCCGGCAAGACCGACTTTCAGGAACGAACGGCGCAGCATCGGCTTCTCCTTTCGCTGTCGGCAGGCTGGATCATCCAGCCATCGGCCCTTGGCCTAAACCGACAACTTGGTGAAACTTGGCTCGCTGCGCCGCGGTTCCCTTAGAAGTGAGAGACGGATTCTCCGATCAGATCGATTCAATCCGATCGGATCCGGCTCTATAGCTGCCGCTGGACCGAAGCCGGCAAGGTCGAGACCCGCGCCATCTCGCCGCCGAGGAATTCCTCGGGCGCCGCGAGATAGTCGCAGGCCATCGCCATGGCATCGACGCCCCAGAAGATCTCGCCATCGATCAGCAGGCTCGGCACGCCGAAAATCCCCGCCGCGACAGCCTCCTCCGTATTCTGGCGCAGGCTGTCCTTGACGTTCTGATAGCCGATCGCCTGGACCGCGTCGGGCTGGCCGCCGGCGATCGCCACCAGCCCGAGCACTTGCGGGTCGTTGGCGTCGCGCCCCTCGGCCCAGACCAGGCGGAAGGCTTCCGCCACCGCGTGCTCGTCGCCTTCCAGCGCCGTCAGCAGGCGCAGCATCGCCAGCGGGTTGAACGGGTGGCTCGGCGGAAAGCGGAAGGGGACGCCCATGGCTTCGGCGAGATGCGTGGCGAGACGGTAGGTGTGGACGCGCTTGGGCGCGATCTCGGCCGGGCCGAGCTGGCCCCAGGCCTTGAGCACGCCGCCGAAGACGATCGGCCTCAGTTCGACCGGCCGATAGGCGCGGATATCGTCGAGCTTCGTCAGCGCGAGATGCGCGAAGGGCGAGATGATGTCGAAATACCAGATGGCGGGCTTGGTCACGGGGCTCACTTGATCAGCTTGCTGGCGGCACGGAACTGCGGATGCTCGGCGGTGCGCAGCCATTCGAACACCACCATTTCGGTGGTGACGATCTCGGCGCCATGGCGCTCCATGCGGCGCAGCGCCACCTCCTTGCTCTCGGGCGCGCGCGAACCGACGGCATCCTGGACCACGAAGACGCGGCGCTTGCGGGCCAGCAATGAAAGCACGGTCTGGCCGAAGCAGACATGCGCCTCGCAGCCGCAGAGGATCAGATCCTCGTCGTCGGCCAGCGCCGCGAGAAAAGCCGGCTCGGCGCAGGAATCGAAGCTCATCTTGGCGATCACGGGACCGGCGCCGGCAAGCTCCGCGACGGTCGTTCCCAGCCCCGCCGGGTTCTCCTCGGTCATCAGCACGGGCACCCCGAGCAGCAAGGCGGCATCGACCAGCCGGCGGGCATTGGCGACGAGCCGAGGCCCGTCATGGATCGCCGGCATCAGCCGCGCCTGGAAATCGACGATGACGAGGCGCGAGCGACCGGCATCCATCAGGCTCATCGACGTCATACCCCGCGCTGGAGCCGGTCCAGCTCCGTTTCGACATGGCGCTCCATCAGCGTACGCGGCGGCGTCCCGAACATCCGGATGCGCCGCGTATGCGCCAGCAAGAGCACGCCGGAAGCATGGGCGAAGGCATCAGCCATGATCAAGTCTGCGAGCTCGGCATTCGCGCCGAGATCGCGCGCCGCGACGCGAATCGGCGACAGGCTCGCCTCCAGCGCCTCGTTCAGCGCCCTGTCACGCTCGCGGCCGAGGCCGTGCGGGCGCATGCCGCCGCGGAACAGGTAGAAGCCGAGATCGAGATCGCGCGGATTGGCGGCGTAGAAGTCGAAGAAGCCGAGCGCGGCCGCGCGAAAGCGCTGCGGCGGCGTCTCCGCGCCCGCGACCGCGGCGTCGACGAAGGCGGTCAGGGCCGAAAGCGACTGGCCGAGCACCTCGGCATAGAGCGCCTCCTTCGAGTCGAAATGGAAATAGAGCGCTGCCGGGGTGTAGCCGGCTTCGGCCGCGATCGCCCGCAAGGAAGCCCCGTCGAGCCCGTCGCGCTCGAAGATCGCCCGCGCCGCGGTCAGGATCAGGCCGCGCTTGAGATCGGTCGCGGCATAA
Source organism: Allobosea rubneri (assembly GCF_032464875.1). Lineage (NCBI taxonomy): Bacteria > Pseudomonadati > Pseudomonadota > Alphaproteobacteria > Hyphomicrobiales > Alloboseaceae > Allobosea > Allobosea rubneri. The sequence continues at coordinate 24,331 of NZ_JAWDID010000045.1, read as the reverse complement.
CGGCCGCGCTTTCGTCCCGTCGCCTCGCCCCCCACGCTGGAACTCCCTTCCAAAAGACCGCCTGCAAATGACCGCTTGACGAAAATCTAACACCGTTCGATTTTATCGACAACAACCCGTTGGAGGACGATGCCATGTTGATGGATGCCGCCGGCTACCGCGAATCGCTGCGCGCCTATCGCCCCAGGGTCTTCGTCAACGGACAGCGCGTCGAGAGCGTCGCCGACGAGCCCTTGCTGGCGCCCGGGATCAACGCCGTCGGCATCACCTACGATCTCGCCCATGACGAAGCCCACCGGCCGATCATGACCGCGGTCCAGGCGAGCTCGGGCAAAACCGTCAACCGCATGCTGCATGTCGACGGCTCGTCCAGCGATCTGCTCGCCAAGCTCGAGGCTGTCAGGCTGGTCTGCAAGATCTCCGGCTGCGCCCAGCGCTATCTGACGCATGACGCCTTCGGCGGCATCCTGCAGGCGACGGCGCGGGCCGACGCGAACCACGGCACGGATTATGGCCAGCGCTTCCTCGCCTATCTCCACGATGCGCAGGATCGCGACCTGACGATCGGCGTCGCGATGACCGATGCCAAGGGCGACCGCTCCAAGCGCCCCGGCGCGCAGGCGAACCGCGATGCTTATGTCCACATCAAGGAGCGACGTAAGGACGGCATCGTCATCCGCGGCACCAAGGCGATCGTCACCGGCGCGCCCTATATGCACGAATTCCTGGTGATGCCCTGCCGGACCCATGCGCCGGGCGACGAGGATTTCGCACTGTGCTGCGCCGTGCCCTGCGATGCGGACGGGGTGACCATCGTCGCCCGCCCGGCAGGCAGGCCAGGCGATCCGGCCGCGAAGTTCTCGGCGAAATACGGCCAGTCGACCGGCGCGGTGATGTTCGACGACGTCTTCGTGCCGTGGGACCGGGTGTTCATGGCCGGCGAGATCGAGGAAGCAGGCTACCTCACCACCAGCTATGCCAGCCATCATCGCCATAGCTGCATCGGGGCGCGGGCCGGCTTCGGTGACCTGCTGATCGGCGCGGGCGCGCTGATGATCGAAGCCAACGGGCTCGATGCCGACCGCCATTCCCATATCCGTGAGCAGATGGTCGAGCTGATCACCATCACCGAAAGCTTTTTCGCCTGCGGCGTTGCGGCCTCGGTCTACTGCCAGAAGGATGCGTCCGGCGTCGCAATGCCGGACGCGGTGTTCTCGAACATCGGCAAGCTGCTGCTGGCGACCAAGATCTATGACATGCACCGCATCGCCCATTATGTCTCGGGCGGACTGATCGTCGCCCTGCCAGGGCCGGACGAGGACCACAATCCGGAGACCGCCGGCTCGCTCGCCGCCGTGCTGACCGGGCGTCCCGACGTGCCCTATGAACAGCGCGCCGAGGTCGCGCGCTTCATCGAGGACCTGACCGTCTCCAAGGAGGCCGGCTGGTATTCGGTGATCTCGCTGCATGGCGGCGGCTCGCCCGAGGCGATGAAGCGCGAGATCTGGCGCAGCTATCCCGTCATGGAAAAGGTCGAGCTGGTCGAGAGCCTGCTCGACCGCGGCGTCCTCGCCGACGGCTCGCGTGTCTCGAAGCAGCCCGGGCGCTGCTGCGTCACCGGTTGCGAGGTGCCGGAACGCATGACCACGCAGGAAGCGGCAGAATGAACATTCACACCAGCGCCACCCACCAGGTCCTCAACCAGGCCCGCCCGGCGACAGGTTGGAACGCCTTTTCCGGGGACGCAGTGCTGCAGGGCGTCGTCGCCCGGCTCGCGCCTTGGGCCGTCGGGAAAGCCGGTGCGCTCGGCGCGCTCGCCGGCGATAGCGAGGTGCAGGAACTGGCCCGGCTCGCCAATCGTTACGGACCCGAACTTAAAACGCATGACCGGTTCGGCAACCGCACCGACTGGATCGAGTTTCACCCGGCCTGGCACGAGCTGATGAGCCTCGCCTTCGCCCATCAGGTGCCCTCGCTCGCCTGGACGACGAAGGAGCCGAACGGCCACGCGGCCAGGGCGGTGATGTCTTATCTCTGGAACCAGGTCGAGCACGGGACGGGGTGCCCGACGGGCATGACCTACGCGGCCTATCCCGGCCTCGCCCAGCCCGAATTTTCGCTCTGGCGCGAGAAGATCACCTCGGGCCGCTACGACAAGCGCCCGCTGCCGGTGGCCCAGAAGACCGGGGCCAGCATCGGCTATGCGATGACCGAGAAGCAGGGCGGCTCGGATCTGCGCCAGACCCAGACGACGGCGCGTTTCCTCGAGGATACGCCGGAAGGCCGGGTCTACCTGATCACCGGGCACAAATGGTTCTTCTCGGTGCCGCAATCGGACGGGTTCTTCACCCTGGCGCAGACGGAAAGCGGCGTCTCCTGCCTGTTCTGCCCGGGCTTCCTGCCCGATGGCAGCCGCAACCGGCTGCAGATCCAGCGCCTGAAGGACAAGGCCGGCAACCGCTCCAATGCCTCCTCCGAGGTCGAGTTCCGCGAATGCCTAGGCTGGCTGGTCGGCGCGGAGGGCGCCGGCATCAAGGAGATCCTTTCCCACGCCCATCTCACCCGGCTCGACTTCGCCGTCGGCTCGGCCGGACTGATGCGGCAGGCGCTGACGCTGGCGCTGAACCACACCCAGTCGCGCCGCGGCTTCGGCTCCTCGCTCGCCGAGCAGCCGATGATGACCAACATCCTCGCCGATCTCGCGATCGACTCGGAGGCCTCGACGCTGATGGCCTTCCGCATCGCCGCCGCGACGGACGCGATGGAGACGAACGAACAGGAGCGTCACCTCGCCCGCGTCTCGACGCCGCTGGCCAAGTTCTGGAACTGCAAGCGCGCCGCCGCTTTCGTCGTCGAAGCCTTGGAATGCCATGGCGGCAACGGCTTCATTGAGGAGAACCCGATGGCGCAGCTCTATCGCGAGGCGCCGCTGAACGCGATCTGGGAGGGCACCTCGAACATGATGTGCATGGACGTGCTGCGGGCCTTCAACCGCGACCCGCGCACGAAGGAGGCCTTCATGGCCGAGGTCGGCAGCGCGCGCGGCGCCAATCGTGCCCTCGACCGTTGGCTCGACCGGCTCGGCACGGAAGTCGCCAAGCCGCGCAATGATGACGGCCATGGCCGGCGGCTCGCCAACATGATGGCCTATGCGCTGCAGGCCTCCGAACTGAGGAAGCATGCCGACGAGGCGGTGTTCGAGACCTTCTGCCGTTCGCGGCTCGACGCCGACTGGGGCTATGTCTTCGGCACGCTGGAGCCCTCGCCGGAACTGGCGGGCATCGTCCAGCGCGCGACGGTGGCGCGAGGCTGAAAGACCCGTTTTCGGCGATCCTCGGGTCGTCATTCCGGCCGCAGCGTAGCTGAATGCTGGAACGACGACCTTTCAAAGTCGAGAAATCACGCGCCCCAAGTCCGTTCTCCTGAAGAGGCGGACACCCTGCCAACCCTATGCGCGCGTTCCGTGGCTCGCCGCCTCAGGCGGCGCAGCAAGCGTGGGCCCGTGCCGGCTCCTCGTACTCGTCATGGCGCTTGACGAAGCTGAGCGTCGACGTCTCGTTGCGGCCCCTGGGCGCGCGGTCGAGAATCATCAGCGTCGAAAGCAGTTCCTCGCCGCCGCGGGCATAGGAGGAGTAGGTGTGGAAGACCCGCCCCTGCTCGTCGCGACTGAAGGCGCTCATCCCCGGCAGCTCGTCGAAGGCCTGCTCCGACGGCGTCTGCGTGAAATTGTATTCGACCTTGCCACTCGCCAGCTCCTCCTTGGTGAAGGAGACGTGGAAATCGGAATTGAAGTCGCTGCCGAAGGATGAGACCCAGGGGAAGCTCCAGCCCATCCGCTTCCTGTAGGCCTCGATCTTGGCGAGCGGCGCCCGCGACACCGCGACCAGCGTGACGTCATGGTTGTTGAGATGCGGCAAGGTCCCGTCGAAATGATCGGCCATGAAGGAACAACCCGGGCAGCCCGCCTCCCAGTCCGGCCCGAACATGAAATGGTAGATCATGAGCTGGCTGCGGCCGTCGAAGAGCTCCGCAAGGCTGCGCCGTCCGGAAGGCGTATCGAAGACGTAGTCCTTCTCGACCTCGACCCAGGGCAGAGCCAGGCGCTCGGCATTGATCGCATCGCGCAGCCGGGTGAACTCCTTCTCACGCTTCAGAAGCGCGCGGCGGGCTTCGAGCCACTCGGCCTTAGAGGCAAGCTGATGATGCTGCATGGTTTTCTCCCTTCAGCGCTGCGCCCCTGTTCTTGACTTTAATAGTTGATATCAACATAATTCAGTCATGTCAAAATCAGCCCTCATGCCAGCAGAATCGCCGGTCCCCTTCGCGGCCACGCTGCATGTGCGCGACCACTGCCTTTGCCTGCACCTGCAGCGCGCCGCCCGCGCCCTGGCCCGGCTGTTCGACGAGGCGCTGCGGCCTCTGGGGCTGACCAATCAACAGTTCTCGCTGCTGATGTCCCTCAACCGGCCGGAGCCGCCGAGCATCGCCCCGGTTGCGAAGCTGCTCGGCATGGACCGCACGACCCTGACCGCAGCGCTGAAGCCGCTTGAGCGGCGCGGCCTCGTCTCCGTCTCTCCCGGCGATAAGGACCGCCGCAGCCGGCTGCTGGCAATTACGCCCGAGGGAATTGCGTTGCTGGCGGAAGCCGTGCCGATCTGGCGAAGCACGCATGACGCGGTCGACAAACGCCTCGGCGAGGCCGAACCGGAACGGCTCAGGCAGACGCTGCGCGCCCTGTCATGACCACGCCATCCCCGCCCTGCTCCATGCCCTCGCAAGGACGCCCTCGAAGGAGAACGCGATGCCTCAGATGATCTTCGTCAACCTGCCGGTGAAGGACCTCGCCAAGTCGATGGACTTCTTCAAGGCGCTGGGCTTCTCATTCAACCCGCAATTCTCCGACGAGACCGGCGCCTGCATGGTGATCAGCGACACCATCTTCGCGATGCTGCTGACCCATGAGAAATTCGCCGGCTTCTCGCCGAAGCCGATCGCCGATACCGAGAAGACGACCGAGGTGCTGATCGCGCTGTCGCGCGACGATCGCGCGGCGGTCGACGCCATCGTCGCGGCCGCCCTCGCGGCTGGCGGCAGCACCTTCAGCGAGCCCCAGGATCACGGCTTCATGTATGGCCGCGCCTTCCGAGATCTCGACGGCCACGTCTGGGAGGCGTTCTGGATGGACCCGGCGGCGGCAAAGGCCCAGTAGAGCTCCGATGGAGACGGCCGGCGTCAGCCCTGTGCGGCCAGAGCCGGCGCGCCGGCGCGCTGCGCTGCCATATGGTCGTCGAGCGCCTGACGCTGTTCGGCCGAGAGACGCAGGCCGAGCTTGCTACGCCGGAAAAGCACGTCCTCGGCGGTCACCGCCCATTCCTGCGCCATCAGCCAGCTAACCTCGCGCTCCGTCAGGTCGGCGCCGAAGTTCCGGCCGAGATCGGCCATCGACGCCGCGCCTTCCAGCAGACGCTCTGCGCGGGTGCCATAGGCACGCGCCAGGCGGCGTGCCAGCGCCCGGTCGAGCCAGGGCCGCGCCGTGCAGATCCGCTCGACCAGCGCCTCGAAGCCCTGGACCGGGAAATCGCCGCCGGGAAGCGGCGCCCCGGCCGTCCAGGGCGCGGCGCGAAGCGCCGGCACGGCGGCTGCGAGCTTCTCGACCGCGGCCTCGGCAAGGCGGCGCGAGGTCGTGATCTTGCCGCCGAAGACCGAGAGCAGCGGCGCCGAGCCCGCCGGCTCGTCGAGCTTCAGCACATAATCGCGCGTCGCCTCCTGGGCCTTGCTGGCGCCGTCATCGTAGAGCGGCCGTACGCCGGAATAGGTCCAGACCACGTCCTCGCGCCGGATCTGCTTGCGGAAGTACTCGCTGGCCGCGGAGCAGAGATAGGCGATCTCCTCCTCGCTGGCCGCGACCTTGGCCGGATCGGCCCGGTAATCCCTGTCGGTGGTGCCGATCAGCGTCAGATCGCCCTCATAGGGGATCGCGAAGATGATGCGGCCATCGGCATTCTGGAAGATGTAGCAGCGGTCATGCTCGAACAGGCGTGGCACGACGATGTGGCTGCCCTGGACCAGCCTGACGGCGGCCGGCTGCTCGCTCGGCGCGATGCCGTTCAGCACCTCGGCCACCCAGGGCCCGGCCGCATTGACCAGGGTCCGGGCCGCCGTCTGCGCCCTGCTGCCATCGGCAGCCTCGGTTTCGACCAGCCAGTGATCGCCCTGGCGACGCGCGCCGACCACCTTGGTCCGTGTCACGATCTGCGCGCCGCGCTCGGCCGCATCGCGGGCGTTGAGCACGACGAGCCGCGCATCGTCGACCCAGCAATCGGAATACTCGAAGCCGCGGCTGAAGCGCGGCTGCAACGGCTCGCCGGTCTCGTCGCGGCGCAGGTCGAGCGAACGCGTCGCCGGCAGGAGCTTTCGCCCGCCGAGATGGTCGTAGAGGAAGAGGCCGAGCCGCAGCAGCCACCAAGGCCGCAACCCCTCGTGATGCGGCAGGACGAAGCGCAGCGGGCGCACGATATGCGGGGCGGCACGCCAGATCACCTCGCGCTCGGTCAGCGCCTCGCGCACCAGCCGGAACTCGTAATGCTCGAGATAGCGCAGGCCGCCATGGATCAGCTTGGTCGAGGCCGAGGAGGTGGCGCCGGCAAGGTCGCCCTGCTCGAACAGGATGACGGAAGCGCCGCGGCCGGCGGCATCGCGGGCGATCCCGCAACCATTCACGCCACCGCCGATGATGGCGACATCGAAGACCGGAGCCGACACGATTACCCTCCCGGCAGGGAGCATCGGACGCCGCCTGCAACGGGATAGATAATGCGCGCTTTGCTTGCGTGCAACGCAAAAGCGAAATCAAAAACGAAAGCTAATACAACTTCGCTTCCAGCCGCAACCTCACCTATGGCGCGGCCCGACGCATCCCTGCCGCGCTCCGTTCGAAGCGACGCGGAACCGGTTAGGAGCGAGAGGCTTCCGCAGCGGTTTCGACCAGCTCGACCCCCTCGCTGCGGCAGAGCTCGCGCAGCGGCTCGGCCTCCAGACGGTCGGTGACGAACACGTCGACATCGCGCAGATGGGCGATGCGGACGGGAGCCGAGCGCTCGAACTTGGTGCTGTCGGCGACGAGCAGGCACTGCCGGGCGTTCTCGATGATCGCCTGCGAAACCCTGACCTCGCGATAGTCGAAATCGAGCAGCGCGCCCTCCTCGTCGATGGCCGAGGTGCCGATCACGGCATAGTCGACCTTGAACTGGCGGATCAGGTCGATCGCGGCCGCACCGATGACGCCGCCGTCCGAGCGCCGCACCGGGCCGCCCGCAACGATCACCTCGATGCGGGGATGCGGATAGAGCAGCGTCGCGACATGGAGATTGTTGGTGATCACCAGCAGGCCCTGATGGTCGGTCAGCGCGCGGGCGACCTCCTCCGTGGTGGTGCCTATATTGATGAAGAGCGAGGCATCATTGGGGATCAGCGCCGCGGCGGCACGGCCGATCGCCGCCTTCTCCTCGCCGGCGATGAAACGGCGCGCCTCGTAGGCAAGGTTCTCGACGCTGGAGGCGACGACCGCGCCGCCATGGACGCGCGACATCACGCGCTGCTCGCAGAGCTGGTTGAGGTCCTTGCGGATGGTCTGGACGCTGACCTCGTAGCGCGCCGCCAGTTCCTCGACGCTGACCCGGCCCTGGCTGCGCGCCAGCGTCACGATCTCGCGCTGGCGCGGCGTCAGGCTTTCCATGGCGAGGCTCCTTCGGGATCGCGCCAAGCTGACGGGACCGGACGCCCGCGTCAATCGCCGCCCGCCGACGACGACGAGACGGGAAAACCTGTCAAAAGACATGCTGGTTTGACAAGCAATGCTGTAGCGGTCGAACTGGACGAGAACAGCCCCAGCGATCGAAAGCGCGCACGTGCCGACACAGGTAGACAAGGATGCGCGCCTCATGCGCGCGGTGCTCGCGGCGTCGGATGACTGCATCAAGGTGCTCGATCTCGAGGGCAGGCTCACCTTCATGAGCGAAGGCGGCCAGCGCGTCATGGAGGTCACGGACTTCGAGGCGATCCGTGGCTGCGCCTGGCCGGATTTCTGGGACAATGCCGGCTCGGAGGAAGCCAGGGCCGCGATTGGCGCGGCGCGCGACGGCAAGAGCTACCGCTTCCAGGGCCCGGCCAACACCGCCGCCGGCAATCCCCGCTACTGGGACGTGCAGGTCTCGCCGATCATCGGGCCGGACGGCCGGACGGAGGCCATTCTCTCGGTCTCTCGCGACATCACCGAACTCAGGGCCAGCGAAGAGCGCTATCGCATGCTCGCCGGCGAGCTCAACCACCGCATCAAGAACCTGCTCGCCATGGTGCAGGGCATCGTCAACCAGACCTTGCGCCAGCGCGAGGAGCCAATCGAGACCGCCAAGCCCCGCCTGCTCGACCGGCTGCAGGCGCTGGGCGCGGCGCAGGACCTCCTGCTGTCGGCGAGCCGGCACGGCGCCGACCTGAAGCAACTGGTCGAGGTCGTTCTGGCACCCCATCGGTTCGGCGCCCGCATAGCGATCGCAGGGCCGACCGTCGCGCTGTCGCCGAAATGCGCCCTGGCCATGGCACTGGCCACCCATGAGCTCGGAACCAACGCCATCAAGTACGGCGCGCTGTCCCATGAGGCCGGCCGCGTCGAAGTTGTCTGGCAGATCGAGGCCGGGGAGATGCTGTTTCGCTGGCAGGAGAGCGGCGGCCCGCTGGTGACGCCGCCGACCCGGCGCGGTTTCGGATCGCAGATGATCGAGAAGGCGCTCGGCAGCTATCTCGGCGGCACGGCCCAGACCGACTACGCGGCCGGCGGCATCGTCTTGTCGCTGCGCGCGCCGCTTTCGGGTCTGGCGGAAACCTAGCTTAGTCAACGCGTCCAGCGGGCCCGTGCAGCCCCGCCGGAAAATCGCTATCCTCGGCCTGCCGGGAGCGGACCCGGATGGAGGCTGACGAAAGCAGGATGACGGGACGGCGGCGGCGCAGCATCATTCTCCTCTCGGGCATCGCCGTGCTCGGGCTCGTCTGCGTCCTCTATTCGCTACTGCAGCGCCGTCAGGCTGCAGCTGAACTCGCCAGCGCGGGCCAGACGCTGCACCGCCTGATCTCGCAGCGGGCCGACCAGCACGACGCGCATCTGACCAGCCTCTCCGCTCTGGTCCAGGCCGCCGACCCCGCACCGATCGCAACGGTCGAGCAGGTCGCAGCCAGCATTACGCGCTTCTACCCGCGCATCGTCGGGATCGACGTGATCGATCTCGCCGCCACGCCGCCGGCTTCCCTGCTCGACGCCAGCGACCCGGCCATCGTCGCGGCCGAGGCGGCACAGGCCTCCGGCGCCAGCGTCCGGACCCGCGCCATCGACGACGGGTCGAAGCTGCTCCTCGTCAAGCGCGCCCTGACCGACGGTGTCGGGCACTATGCAATCGCGCTGATCGTCGACATCGCCCGGCTGTCGGCCAGCGACGTCGCCTTGCCCGAGGGTGCGACGGCAACTCTGCGGCTCGCCAGCGAGCCGCCTCCGGCCGGGAACAAGGCCAGCGCGTTCAGCGCCGAAATCGCCAGCCGCACCCAGCCCTTGCGCCTCGACCTCGCCTCGACCGCACCGCGCTGGCCGGTTCCGCCTTTGGGTTTCCTGCTGCTCGCAGCGCTGCTCACAGCGCTCGGCGGAGTGCTGATCGAAAGATTGCTCGACGCCCGGTCCAAGGCCAATGACGCCGCGCGCAAGGCCGCCCTGGCCGCCCAGGATGCAAGGCTCGCCCATGCCGGCCGGGTCAACGCCATGGGCGAGCTCGCCTCGGGCATCGCCCATGAGCTGACGCAGCCGCTGACCGCGATCCTCAGCCATGCCCAGGCCGGCCAGCGCCTCGTACAACGTCCCGGCATGGAGCCCGCCACGCTCGCGCCCGCCCTCGACGCGATTGCGCGCAACGCCAAGCGGGCCGGCGAAATCCTCGGCCGGCTCAGGGCCTGGATCAGCAAGTCCGAGCCCGATCTCGAAATCGTCGATCTCGCCGAACTCGCTCGCGAGGTTGCCCATCTGCTGACGACCGGAGCCTTGCCGGACGGCACCTCGCTCAAGGTCGAGAGCGATGGCAGCCGGCCACTGGTCCGAGCCGACCGGGTCCAGCTCGAACAGGTCGTCTTCAATCTCGGCCGCAACGCGCTCGACGCGGTCGCGGAGGCCAAGAGCGAACGGATCGTCACGATTGCCGTGGCGATGCAAGGAGCAGAGGCCTTGCTCAGCGTCGCCGACACCGGCCCCGGCCTCTCGTCGGAGGCGGAGGCCAGGCTTTTCGAACCCTTCTTCACCACCAAGCCCGAAGGGCTCGGACTCGGCCTTGCGCTCTGCAACCGGCTGATCGAGCGCTTCGGCGGAACGCTTGAGGGCAGGAACGCCGCCGTCGGCGGCGCCGTGTTCAGCTTCCACCTGCCTTTGGCGGCCGAAGCAATCCGCCGCGAGGCCGCCGAATGAGCCTGCGCCTTGTCCACCTGATCGACGACGACTGGGAGGTGCGGGAGGCGCTCAGCTTCCTGCTGCGCACGGTAGGCGTCGACGTCAGGGGCTATCAGGATGGCCTCGCTTTCCTGGACGCGCTGCCCGGACTGCCGCCCGGCTGCATCGTCACCGATATCCGGATGCCGCGCCTGACCGGGCTGAAGCTGCAGGAGCGCCTGGCGGCGAGCCGCTGCTGCTGGCCGGTGATCGTGATCACCGGTCATGGCGATGTCGAGGCCTGTCGCGCCGCCTTCCGCAATGGCGCGGCCGATTTCCTGACCAAGCCGATCGACGAGCAGGTCCTGATCGACACGGTCCAGGCGGCGCTCGCCCGGCTGGAGGCGATGCTCGCGTCGGAAGCGGATGCCTCATCCTCACGGCAGCGGCTGCAGCGGCTCTCGGAGCGCGAACGGGAAATCCTCGCCCTGATCGCCGAGGGCCATTCGAGCAAGGAGGCGGCGCGCCTGCTCGGCATCTCGCCGCGGACCGTCGACACGCATCGCGCCCACCTCGCCGAGAAGCTCGAAACCAGCTCGCTCGCGGAGATGGTGCGGCTGCACCTGCAGGGTGCCGATCGGTAGAACTACCGATGCCGCGCGTCGATCACCCGGATGCACGCGGCGGGGCGGCTTCGCCATTCTCCTCTCACGCCGCCACCCTCGGTGGCCGTCAGAGGAGTTCGCCATGTCCTTCGCCCGTCTCGTCCTGATTTCCGCCACCGTCGCCCTGCCGGCCCTCGCCCAGGCGCAGGTGCCGCAGGAGCGAGTCCTGCCCTCCGCCCTCGCCGTCGAGCTTGCCCAGGCGACCGTCGCGGCCTGCGCCGCCAAGAACTTCAATGTCACCGCGACCGTGGTCGACCGCCAGGGCGTCGTGCGCGCCATGGTCCGCGCCGACCGCGCCGGCCCGCACACCCTCGAAGCCAGCCGCGCCAAGGCCTTCACCTCCGCCTCGGCCCGCTCGAACACCGGCGCGATGGCGGAAGCCGCCGCCAACAATGCCGGCGCGCGCAATCTCGTGCACATCTCCGGCTTCCTGCTGCTCGGCGGCGGCGTGCCGGTCAAGGTCGGCGATGACGTCGTCGGCGCGGTCGGCGTTGGCGGCGCCCCAGGCGGCCACCTCGACGAGGAATGCGCCAATGCCGGCCTCCAGGCGATCGCGGCCAAGCTGAAGTGAGCCGACGAACCGGTGTCTGATCCGGCCGCGCCACCGTCCATCGCGGCGGCGCGGCCGAGCTTTGTCAGCGACCCGGCTCGAAGACGGCGCAACGCAAGGACGACAGCCTCATTTCGACCAGAGCCTCAGCGGAATCTTGCCGCTCTTCCCGCAATCGGCGAAGGCGACCCCGTCCTCGTTGAGCACACCGCTGGCTTCGCAACTGTCCTCGCCGACGACCAGCTTCGCGAGATAGCGCGCGCCAGTGCGGCTCAGGCGGAGCGTACCGGTCTTCTCGGACACGTCTCCCGGCCCGCAGATGGCGAGGTGCTTCAGCTGCACCGGCCCGGCGAATTCGCGTTTGCGCCAGAGGCCCGGGACCGTGCCCTCCGTCAGCGTCGCGGAGACCGCCCACTCTCCGGCAAAACCATAGCGGCCTTCGAGCTCGAGCCCGAAGGCCGGCGCCGCGCCGAGCAGCACGACTATCGGCAGCAACACCGCCCGCATCGCAGCCCCCTCCCCGGCGCCGTACCGCGCCTGCCGATATTGTGCATTGCCTGAAGGCCTCCGCAACGGCAGCGTGATCGCAACGCCGATCGGCCCTGCGCGCCCGCGCATGGCGCATGGCCTGACAGCGCATTAAGGTCCGCCATTCCCAATTCACAGGACGGGCGCAGTGCCGATGGACAAGCGGGTCGAGACCGAGGCGCCGGCGGCTGCGCTCAGCCATGCCGATATCCGCTCGATCCTGATCGGCATCATGCTCGCCATGTTCCTGGCGGCGCTCGACCAGACCATCGTCGCGACCGCGATGCCGACGATCGGGCGCGAGCTCGGCGACGTTACCCATCTGCCCTGGGTGGTGACCTCTTATCTGCTGGCCTCGACGGCGGTGACCCCGCTCTACGGCAAGCTCGCCGACATCCATGGCCGGCGGGTGACGCTGCTCGGCGGCATCGTGATCTTCATCGTCGGCTCGGTGGCCTGCGCGCTCTCCTCCTCGATCTGGTTGCTCGTGGTTTCCCGCTTCATCCAGGGCCTCGGCGGCGGCGGGCTGATCGCGCTGGCCCAGACGATCATCGGCGACATGGTGCCGCCGAAGGAACGCGGGAAGTATCAGGTCTACATCGCCAGCGTGTTCTTCTCCTCCTCGCTGCTCGGGCCGGTGCTCGGTGGCGTAATCTCGGAGGCCCTGCACTGGTCGGTGATCTTCTGGATCAACCTGCCGCTCGGGCTCGCCGCCTACTGGATGACCGACAAGGCGCTGCGCCGGCTGCCGCGCCATGAGCGGCCGCATCAGCTCGACGTGCTCGGCGCCCTGCTGATGACCAGCGCGACCATGACCCTGCTGCTCGCCTTGTCCTGGGGTGGCGTGCTCTATCCGTGGTTCTCGTTGCAGATCCTCGGGCTGGTTCTGCTCTCGCTCGGGCTCTGGCTCTGCTTCGCCTGGCGGCTGCGGGTCGCGGCCGAGCCGCTGATCCCGCTCGCCATCCTCGCCAATCCGGTGGTGCGCGACGGCACCATCGCCGCCGGCTTCGGCATGGGGACCTTCATCGGGCTGACGATCTATCTGCCGCTCTATTTCGAGACCGTCGCCGGCCTGTCCGCGGCCCATTCCGGGCTCGGCCTGATCCCGCTGACCTGCGGCACGGTCATCGGCGCGACCGCCTCCGGCCGGGCGATGACCAAGCTGACGCACTACAAGCGCGTGCCACTGGCGGGCCTTGTCGTGGCTCTCATCGGCACGGCGGCGCTCGCCATCTTCTCCGGTCGCCTGCCGCTCGTGCCTTTCGGCGCCGTGCTCGCGGTCATCAGCCTCGGCTTCGGCACGCTGCTGCCGGTCGCGACCGTCGCGATCCAGAACGCCGTCGCGATGCACCAGCTCGGCACTGCGACGGCAACCGCCAACTTCTTCCGGCAGATCGGCGGAGCGCTGATCGTCGCCGTGTTCGGCGCGATCGTGCTCGGCGGCATGGGGGCGAGCGGCGCCGGGCTCTCGGCCGAGACGCTCAAGGCCGGCGCGGTCGACCGGGAGATCATGGTCCGGCTGTTCACCTATGTCTTCGCCGCGACCTTCGTCGGCTTCGCACTCTCGCTGCTGTTCCTCGCGAGAATGAAGGAGCTGCCGCTGCGCGGCGCGGCGAAGGAGACTGCCAAGGAATTGACGGCCGAGTAAGCGCGGATTCCCGGCGCCAAGCAGAGGTGCGAGCGCTACCTGCCTTGATTTGAATCATGGCTTTCGCCGCAAGCCTGTCACAAGTTATCGTCAGCTTGGCATTCCCGCCTTACTAGGAGTTCCCCCATGTCTGATCTCGTCGTCATCGTCTATCCGACCGAGGCCAAGGCCGAGGAAATGCGCCAGAAGCTCTTCGGGCTGCAGAAGGAATACCTGATCCAGATCAGCGACGCGGCGATCGCCGTGATGCATGAGGGCGGCAAGATCAAGCTCAACCAGCTGCTCAACACCACGGCGCTCGGTGCCGCATCCGGCGGCTTCTGGGGCTTGCTGATCGGCGCGATCTTCCTGATGCCGGTGTTCGGCGCGGCGATCGGTGCCGCCTCGGGCGCGCTCGGCGGCGCTCTCTCCGATTACGGCGTCAACGACAACTTCATGAAGGAGCTCTCGGGGAGCCTGCAGCCCGGCAATGCGGCGCTGTTCGTGCTGATCCAGAAGATGACCGGCGACAAGGTGCTCGAAGCGATCAAGGGGACCGGCGGCGTCGTGCTGAAGACCTCGCTCGACCATACCCGCGAACAGGCCCTGCGCGATGCGCTCGCCGCCTCCCCGGCCGCCCAGCCGCTGCCGACCGGCCCCGGCCCTGAGGCGACCACGAACCCTGCCCCGGCCGCCTGAGGCACTCGCTCGTCCTCGGACAAGCTGAAGAACCCGTCATTCCGGCGAGCCGCGCAGCAGTGCAAATCCGGAATGACGGCGTTTCGCGTCGCCCGACCGTTGCACCTCGACTCCGCCTGGAGCCTTGCCCCCGGTGAGGGCAATCGTCCACCCCGGCCGAGGGCGACGAGGACGAGAAGGCCCGCACGCGGAGCGCTGCGGACCCTCTCGGCATCTTCCGCCCGGTGCGATCAGTCCCGCAGCAGGTCGTTGATGCCGGTCTTCGACCGGGTCTGGGCATCGACCGTCTTGACGATCACCGCGCAGTAGAGCGAGGGGCCGGGCGTGCCGTCATTCATCGGCTTGCCCGGCAGCGAGCCGGAGACCACCACCGAATAGGGCGGCACCTTGCCGATATGGACCTGGCCGGTCGCGCGGTCGACGATCTTGGTCGAGGCCGAGATGAACACGCCCATGGAGAGCACCGAGCCTTCGCCGACGACGACGCCCTCGACCACCTCGGAACGGGCGCCGATGAAGCAATTATCCTCGATGATCGTCGGGTTGGCCTGCAGCGGCTCGAGCACGCCGCCGATGCCGACACCGCCCGAGAGGTGGACGTTCTTGCCGATCTGGGCGCAGGAGCCGACCGTCGCCCAGGTGTCGACCATGGTGCCGGAATCGACATAGGCGCCGATATTGACGAAGGACGGCATCAGGATGACGTTCGGCGCCAGGAAGGAGCCCTTGCGCGCCGCGGCCGGCGGCACGACGCGGAAGCCGGCGGCCCGGAAGCGGTTCTCGCCCCAGCCCTCGAACTTCGACGGCACCTTGTCCCAGAACACGCCCTCGCCCGGGCCGTGCGCCATGATCTTGTTGTCGGTCAGGCGGAAGGAGAGCAGCACGGCCTTCTTCAGCCACTGATGCGTCACCCACTCGCCGTCGATCTTCTCGGCGACGCGGGCCTGACCGGCATCGAGCATCTCGATCGCCTGATCGACGGCCTCGCGCACGGCGCCTTTGGTCGAGATGCCGATCTCGGCCCGGTTCTCCCAGGCGGCATCGATGGTGGCGGCGAGATCGGTCAGCGACATGAGACAGCTCCGGCAGTCATGAGGTCGCCCGGAGCGATGGCCGATGCGGGGGGCAACGTCAAGGCTGGGGAACGCCGGCCGGCGAGACGTGTTATGATGGAAAGGCTTGCCACGCGGAAAAACCCGATGAAACGGATTGCCCTGTCCCTCGTCCTGATGCTCGCCTTCACCGGAGCGAGCCTTGCCCAGGGCCGACCGTCGACGCTGTCGCGCAGTTGCGCCGCCAACCAGCAGACCGTGCGCGCCAATGGCGCGATCGTGCTCGGCACCGGCGGCTATACCTATGACCGTTTCGTCGCCCATCGCGGCTTCTGCCAGTTCGACGAATATGCCGATCCAGCCTGGGTGCCGGCACGCGACACGCCGCAGTGCTTCATCGGCTATCGCTGCAAGAGCGGCCCGTTCTGGGACGATTGACCCACCGCGAAATGAGTACCCCGGGCTGGCCTTCGACCAATGCCCCGCCTATGCGGGACAATTGACTGAATCGCCGCCTTTATACCCGGACTCATCATGCGCCTCTGGATCAGAAACCCGCTCGCCATTCTCGCTGAAAACGCCGGCGGCGGGGTGGTGATCGAGGACGGCGTCATCGTCGAGCTGGTCACGCTTGGCGGCTTCCCCTCGCTGCCGGTGACCGAGAGCTTCGACGCCTCGGACCATGTCGTGCTGCCGGGGCTCGTCAACACCCATCACCATTTCTACCAGACGTTGACGCGCGCCCATCCGGCGGCGATCGACCGCGAGCTCTTTCCCTGGCTCAAGGCGCTCTATCCGCTCTGGGCGCGGCTGCGGCCGGAGGATCTGCGCATCGCGGTGCGGGCGGCGCTGGTCGAGCTGCTCCTGTCCGGCTGCACGACCGTGGCCGACCACCACTATCTCTACCCCGAAGGGCTGGAGAACGCCGTCGACATCGCTGTCGAGGAAGCCCGCGCGCTCGGCATCCGGGTCACCATCTCGCGCGGCTCGATGAACCTGTCGCAGAAGGATGGCGGTCTGCCGCCGGACGAGGTCGTCCAGGACGAGGAGACGATCCTCGTCGACAGCGAGCGCGTGCTGAAGCTGTTCCACGACCCTTCTCCCGGCAGCATGGTGCAGATCGCGCTCGCGCCCTGCTCGCCCTTCTCGGTGACGCCGTCTCTGATGGCGAAATCGGCCGAGCTCGCGGCGCGCTTCGATGCGCCGCTGCACACCCATCTTGCCGAGACCGAGGATGAGGACGCCTATTGCCAGGACGTCTATGGCAAGCGCCCACTCGACCTGCTCGAGGAAGCCGGCTGGATGCGGCCGAAGACCTGGCTGGCGCACGGCATTCATTTCTCCTGCGAGGAATGCGAGCGGCTGGGGAAGGCCGGTGTCGGCGTCTGCCATTGCCCGACCTCGAACGGGGTACTGGCCTCCGGCTTCTGCAAGACCCGCGAGCTCGAGGCGGCCGGCGCCCCGCTCGGCCTCGGCGTCGACGGCTCGGCCTCCAATGACGGCTCAAACCTGATGGAAGAGCTGCGCCACGCGCTGCTGCTCAACCGGCTGCACTACAAGAGCGCCAGCGCGGTGACGGCGCGCGACACGATACGCTGGGCGACGGAGGGCTCGGCGCGCTGCCTCGGCCGCGAGGATATCGGCAGGATCGCGCCGGGGATGCAGGGCGACCTCGCGCTCTACAAGCTCGACGAGCTGCGCTTCTCGGGCGCGCATGACCCGATCGCGGCGCTGGTGCTGTGCGGCGCCAGCCGGGCCGACCGGGTGCTGGTAGGCGGCCGCTGGCGGGTGATCGACGGCGAAATTCCGGGGCTCGACCTCACCGGCCTGCGCCGGTCGCACGGGCTCGCGTCGCGCCGCTACGCCTGAGGCAAGTCGATCTCGGCGGCAAGAGGAACCGCCCGCGTCAGCGGCCCCAGGAAGCCGGTCAGGTCGTCGGTGACGAAATGCACATGGCCGGCCTCGACCGCCGCCTGTTCCCAGGCCTCGCGGAAGGGATCGGGCGTGCGCGGCACGATCAGCACCGTCTTCATGCCGAGCGCGCTCGGGACGATCAGATTCTTCTCGATGTCCTCGAACATCGCCGCGCGGGCGGGATCGACGCCGTGCTTGGTCAGGAAATTCTCGTAGGTCGCGCGCTCGGGCTTCGGCGTGAAACCAGCGTTGACGATGTCGAAGATGTCCTCGAAATGCTGGAGGATGCCGAGCTTGCCGGCGACGTTCTCGGCATGGCCGCGCGAGCCGTTGGTCAGGATCAGCTTGCGGCCGGGCAGCGCCGCGATCGCCGCCCCAAGAGCGGGGTTGGGATCGAGCAGGGTCAGGTCGATCTCGTGGGCGAAGTCGAGGAAATCGGCGGGATCGATGCCGTACTCCTCCATCAGCCCCTTCAGCGTCGTGCCATAGCGCTGGTAGTAGTATTTCTGCAGCGCCCGCGACGACATGCCGTCGAGGCCGAACAACTCGGCGAGGAAGAGCGTGATGCGCTCGTCGACCTGCGGCCAGACCTTCGCCTCGTGCGAATAGAGCGTGTTGTCGAGATCGAAGATCCAGTGGTCGACATGGCCGAAGGCGTCGAGCTGGGGCAGGAGCGGCAGGGCGCTGATGATTTTTGCGTTGTGGTTCATTGGATCATGTCATGTGGGACGCGCCAGCATGACATACAAGGTTCTTGCAAAGTCCTTGCGATCACGAGGTCCTCATTGCGAGGGGGCGCCAGCGGAGCGCCCTCGCCCGAACGGGTGAGGGGTAGGAGGCGCGCCGATGCGCCTCCACGAGCCCGACCGGCGCAGCGCCCCTTCACTTCCTGATGATCGTGCCCGAGCCGGTGTCGGTGAAGAGCTCGATCAGGGCGGCATGCGGCACCTTTCCGTCGAGGATGACCACGGCCTCGACGCCCTTTTCCAGCGCGTAGATGCAGGTCTCGATCTTCGGGATCATGCCGCCGGAGATGGTCCCGTCGGCGATCAGGCGCCGGCACTGCTCGACGGTCAGCTCCGGAATCAGGTTCTTGTCCTTGTCGAGGACGCCCGGCACGTCTGTCAAAAGCAGCAGACGCTTGGCATTCAGCGCGCCCGCGATCGCACCCGCAAAGGTGTCGGCATTGACATTGTAGGTCTGGCCGTCCGCGGCGGCGCAGACCGGCGCCAGCACCGGGATCAGCTCTTCCTTGAGGATCGCCTTGAGCACGGTGGTGTCGACCTTGTCCGGCTCGCCGACGAAGCCGAGGTCGAGAATCTGCTCGATCTTCGAATCGGGATCGACGATGGTGCGCGTCGCCTTTTTGGCCAGGACCATATTGCCGTCCTTGCCGCAAAGCCCGATCGCCTTGCCGCCCTCGCGCGAGATATAGCCGACGATCTCCTTGTTGACCGAGCCGGCCAGGACCATCTCGACGACGTCGACCGTCGCCGCGTCGGTGACGCGCAGGCCCTGCTTGAACTCGGATTTGAGGCCGAGCTTGTCGAGCATGCGGGCGATCTGCGGCCCGCCGCCATGGCAGACCACCGGCTTCAGGCCGGATTGCTCGAGCAGCACCACGTCCTCGGCGAAATCCTCCGCGGTGGCGGCGTCGCCCATGGCGTTGCCGCCATATTTGATCACGATCACCTCCTGGTCGTAGCGCTGCATATGCGGCAGCGCCTGCACCAGAAGATCGGCGGCTTGCGAGGGCGTGAGGTTGTGAGGGGCGTTCATCGGCAGGCTCCGCGAAGGCGCGCCCGATCCGCGCCGGGCCGCCTTCTAGCCGAAGACGCGCCGCGGCGAAAGCGCGGCGGCGCGGCTCAGACCCGCCTTGCGAACAGTGCCGAGCCGGCGAGCCCGAGCCAGCCGCCGAGCATCATGAAGCCGCCGGCTGGGGCGGCGCCCATGAACAGGCGCGCGCCATGGAAGCCGCGCATGGCGAGATCGGCGGCGAACAGAGCGACGCCGACGATCAGCAGCGAGATCGCGAGGCGCGCCCCGATATCGGCGAGCAGGCCGGCACGACGCGCGACGCAGGCCCCGATCGCGGCCGAGGCGTGGAAGAGCAGCATCTGACCGGCGATCTGGAGCGTGTCGGCAGCACCCGCATGGGTCGCGGCGGCGAGCAGGGTGACGCCGAACAGCCCCATCAGCATGGCGATGGTGAGATGGATGCGGGTGGCGGTGATCATGACGGGCTCCGGCAGCGCACCAGGGCCGGCGCGAGGCATCTGCGGGCGCCAAAGACGACGCGGCCGGGCCAGCGTCAAGCTCCGCGGCCGCGGCGCGATGAAGCGGGGAAGCCCGCCTCATCGCTGGGCGTCGAACCAGGCCTTCCATTGCGGCACCGCCTTGGCGAAGGTGCCGCGATGACTGGTCGCGCCGGTCGAGACCGCCTCGACGTGCTTGTTGCCGAGTGCCTGCTGATACCTCATCGCCAACTGGCCGAGTTCGGTCCGGATCGCCTCGTCGGCCTCGCCGTAGAAGTTGCGTACCGGGGTTCCTACGACCCAGCGATAGGCCTGCGTCGTAGCGACGAGGCGGCCATAGGCCGAGTTCGCGAAGAACTGCGGGTCGAAATACTCGGCGCGAATCAGCTTGCGCAGATCCGTCGGCACCTGCGCGGCATCGAAAGGCTGGCGCTCATAGGCTTTGCGGGAGACATCGTAGTAGGCGTCGTTCAGCAGCGAGCGAGCCAAGCCTGGCACGCCGTAGTAGTTCTCGAAGGAGAACGAGGACAGGATGAACAGGCTCGTCACCCAGGAGGCGTCGATCTCGCGCGGATAATTCAGGAAGCCGTTCAGGGCCGCGAAGACGTCCACGGGCGCACTCGCCGTGACCGCAGCCTTGACCGGCTGGCCGACCGCCTCAAGCCTCTCAAGCATCGCCATGGTGACGAAGCCGCCTTGCGACCAGCCGGCGAGGAAAAGCTCGGGGGTAGCGATCTTCAGCTCCGCCAGCACGGTGCGACTGGCCTCGAGCATGTCATGCGTGGCCTGCTGGTGGCTGGCCTTGACCATGTAGCCTTCCGGCTCGGTCGAATCGCCGAGGCCGAAATAGTCGGCCCCGATCACGACATAACCCTGGCCGGCGAACTGGGCGAGCATGAGCTGCGTCTCGGGCGACTGCTCCGGCACCGAGGGAACCTGCTGCTTTCCGTAGACTGTGCCGTGCTGATAGGAGACCAGCGGAAAGCTCGTCGCGCTGGTGTCGGGAACGGCGACGAGGCCGCTCGCCAGGGTCGGCCGGTTGCCGCGCTCGGGGATGACCGAGGCGTAGCGGACCCGGTAGAGCCTGATCGCGTTGCGGGCGGCACTATAGGAGACGGGAATGCCAGCGAAGACCGGAGTGTCGGTGGTCAGGATCCTGTCGAGTTTCTCGACATCCCAGCGCCCCAGCAGCTGATACTCGACGCCGCCGGCGATACGGGTCCACCCGGCTTCCTGCGCCCGAGAGGGCGCCGGGCTCTGCGCCTGCAGCGGCGAGCCGGCGGCGGCGGCGGCCAGCAGCAGGCCGCAGAGGCCCAGCAGACGTATCAGCTTGTGCATCGAACTCCCCCGTCGGGCGACGCAGGGCTCGGGCGGCCGCAGGGCGGAGCTTCGTCGCAGTGGCGGCACTCTGTGCGCCAGCGCGTAAAGATTTGATGATCCGCCGGGCCAGCTAGCTGCGCTCCGCCAGCACTCGCGCGATCGCGGCGCGCAGTTCGGGGATGCCTAGGCCCTTCTCGCTCGAGGTCACCAGGACCTCGGGGAAGGCGGCCGGGCGGCGCTTGATCTCGTCGAAGGTCGCCTCAGCCATGAAGGTCTGGTCGGACTGCTTGATGGCGTCGCCCTTGGTCAGAACGACCTGATAGCTGACCGCCGCCTTGTCGAGCGTCTCCAGCACCGCGCTGTCGACTTCCTTGATGCCGTGGCGGGCGTCGATCAGCACATAGACGCGCATCAGGTTCGAGCGGCCGCGCAGATAGTCGTGGATCAGCTTCGTCCAGGCCGCGACCTTCTCCTTGCCGACGGCGGCATAGCCGTAGCCCGGCATGTCGACGATGGTCAGGCGCTCGTCATGGTCGACCTGGCGGAAGAAGTTGAGCTGCTGGGTGCGGCCCGGCGTATGCGAGGTGCGGGCGAGCGCATTGCGCCGCGTCAGCGCATTGATCAGGCTCGACTTGCCGACATTGGAGCGCCCGGCGAAGGCGATCTCCTGGCCGACCATGGGCGGCAGGTCATCGATCTTGGTCGAGGCCCAGACGAAATCCCAGGGCCCCTCGAAAAGCTTGCGGGCCGCCTCGATCTCGTCGGCATCATAGGGTGTGGTGGTGCTTGCGGTCATCTGCCTTGCCTACACGGCCTGTCGCAGCGCGTCGATGTCCGCGCCTGCGATCAAAGTCAGGTTGCGGGAGATCTTGTCGCCATCCCAGTCCCACCAGCGAATCGCGAGCAGGGCCGAAACGACCTCCGGCGGGAAGCGCAGCTTCACCACCTTGCCGGGATTGCCGACCACGACGGCGTAGGGGGGCACGTCGCGCGAGACCTGCGCCCGGGTCCCGATGATCGCGCCGTCGCCGATGGTGACGCCGGGCATGATCACCGCCTCGCGGCCGATCCAGACATCGTTGCCGATCACGGTATCGCCGCGATGGCCGAGGCCCTCCGGCGTCATCGCGGGTGCCCCCTCGAAACCGAACATCTGGAAGGGAAAGGTCGAGAATCCGCCCATCGGATGATTGGCGCCATTCATGATGAACTGCGCCGCCTGCGCGATGGCGACGAACCTGCCGATGATCAGCCGGTCGCCGATGAGGTCGAAATGGTAGCGCACGCAGCGGGCGAGGAAATGCTCGGGGCCACGCGAGTCGTCATAATAGGAGTAGTCGCCGACCTCGACGAGCGGATGGTCGACGATCGCCTTCAGAAAGGCAGTGCCCTTCCAGCCGGGAATCGGATGACGCGTCAGCGGATCGGGAAGGGGCATGCCGGTCTCCTCGTCGGCCCGGCCGCAGGTGGAATGCCGACCGGGCCTTCGCTCCGCGTTTCTCGGGGCTCTTAAAGCACACATCCCGGGTCGGCTCGCGCCGCCCGGGATGAGGTTTTCGGAAGCCGGAGGCGAGACGCCCCCGCCATCCTCACTTCTTGTTGCTGTTCGCCGGCTTCGGCACGCCCGCCGCGGCAGCGGCCGCCGGCTTCTTGCCGAACATGCCCTTCAGGTTGTCCCAGAGCTCGATCTTCACGCCGTGCTTGCGCATGATGAAACCCTGCTGGAGGATCGAGAGAAGGTTGTTCCAGGTCCAGTAGATCACCAGGCCGGCCGGGAACGAACCGAGCAGGAAGGTGAAGAACACCGGCATCCAGGTGAACATCATCTTCTGGACCGGATCCGGCGGTTCCGGGTTCATCTTCATCTGCACGAACATCGTCACGCCCATCAGGATCGGCCAGATGCCGAGATGGAGCATGGCGGGCGGCGTGAACGGCAGCAGGCCGAACAGATTGAAGAGATTGGTCGGATCCGGCGCGGCAAGGTCCTTGATCCAGCCATAGAACGGCGCGTGCCGCATCTCGATGGTGATGAACAGGATCTTGTAGAGCGCGAAGAAGACCGGGATCTGGACCAGCACCGGCCAGCAGCCGGCGAGCGGGTTGATCTTGTTGGTCTTGTACAGCTCCATCAGCGCCTGCTGCTGCTTCATCTTGTCGTCAGCATAGCGCTCGCGGATGGCCATCATTTCCGGCTGCACCGCCTTCATCTTCGCCATCGAGGCGTAAGACTTGTTGGCGAGCGGGAAGAACAGCAGCTTCAGCAGGACGGTGACGACCAGGATCGCGATGCCGAAATTGCCGACATGCTTGTAGACCCAGTCCATCAGGTAGAACATCGGCTTGGTGATGAAGTAGAACCATCCCCAGTCGATCATCAGCTCGAAGCGCTTGATGCCCTGATTCTTCTCGTAGCCGTCGATCGCCGCGACTTCCTTGGCGCCGGCGAACAGGCGCGAAGAGGCGGTGGCCGAAGCCCCCGGCGCGATCGTGACCGCCTCGCCGAGGAAGTCGGCCTGATAGGTGCGCACCGGACCGGTCTGCACCGACGAGTAGCGGCCCTCGTACTTCTTGGTCTGGTCGGGAATCGCAGCCGCGGCCCAGTACTTGTCGGTGATGCCGACGAAGCCGCCGACGGCGTCCTTCCAGGCCTTGCCATGCGTCGCCGCGCCGAGCGCCGGCTCCTTGTCGATGGCGTCGTAGGTGTATTCCTGCAGACCCTGCTCGCCGAGCGCGCCGATCATGCCCTCGTGCAACACGTAGTAGCCGAGCGTCGCCGGCTTTCCGACGCGGACGACCTGGCCATAGGGGTAGAGCGAGACGGGGGTCGTGCCCTTGTTGTCGACCTCGTCACGGATCGAGAACAAGGCGTTGTCATCGACCGAGATGATGCGGCGGAACAGCAGGCCCTGGCCGTTGTCCCAGGTCAGCGTCACCGGCTTGGCCGGGGTCAGGACCTGGCTGTCGGCGGTCCAGACGGTGGAGGCGTTCGGCAGGGGAACGTTGACGCCCGGCCCCGCGACCCAGCCGAAATCGGAATAATAGGCGTTCGGGCCGCCGGCCGGCGAGAGCAGCACGATGATTGGGCTCTTCGGGTCGACCGTCTCGTGATAGGCCTTGAGCGAAACGTCGTCGATGCGCGCGCCGGTCAGCGAGAGCGAGCCGGCGATCTTCGGCGTTTCGATGCGGATGCGCGGGCCAGCGGCGAGCGCGGCCTCACGGGTCGCGAGCGCATCGGCCGCGGCGGGCTGCGCTCGCGACCCGTGAG
>NZ_JAWDID010000044.1:0-44752 GCF_032464875.1 Allobosea rubneri | reverse complement strand
TCGACGGCATCCGCCACAACATCCCCTTCGTTTCGGCGCTGATGCAGCATCCGCGCTGGATTGCCGGCGAGCTCTCGACCGGCTTCATCGCCGAGGAGTTCCCGGAAGGCTTCGCCCTGCCGCAGCCTGAGGGCGAGGTCGCGCTGCGGATGGCGGCGATCGCGATCGCCTGCGACCACCGGATGAACCAGCGCAAGCGCAACGTCTCGGCGCAGATGCAGGGCTGGCGCAAGGTCGAGTTCGAGCGCGCCCGCATCGTCCAGCTCGGGGCCGAGCGCTTCGAGGGCGAGGTCTCGGACGAGAACGGGGCGGTGACGATCGATTTTGGCGGGCGCAGCGTCAGGCTCGCCAGCGACTGGCGCCCGGGCGAGCCGGTCTGGCAGGGCACGCTGGACGGCGTCGCCATCGCGGCGCAGGTCCGGCCGATCCTCAACGGCTTTGCGCTCGGCCATGCCGGCGCCTATGCCAATGCCCATGTCTACACCGCCCGCGAGGCGCGGCTTGCGGCGCTGATGCCGGAAAAGGCCGCGCCCGACACCGGAAAATTCCTGCTCTGCCCGATGCCGGGCCTGGTCAAGGCGGTCTTCGTCGGCGTCGGCCAGGAGGTCAAGGCCGGCGAGCCCCTCGCCATGGTCGAGGCGATGAAGATGGAGAACGTCCTGCGCGCCGAAAAGGACGTCACCATCGCAAAAATCCTTGCCAAGGAAGGCGACTCCCTCGCCGTCGACGCCGTCATCATCGAATTCGCGTGAGAGATGCGTCATTGCAAGCACCCGGGTCTTGCCGCTCCTCGAAGCAATCCAGAATCGTAGAGCTCTGCTGCCCCTGGATTGCTTCGTCGGCTGACGGCTCCTCGCAATGACGGGCGCGCCTGACCGCGCCGCTTGCCTTCATTCGCCCGCCGTCTGATTGTCGCGCCCCCATGATACGAAGGTGGCGAACATGCTGACGATCTTCGGGCGGATCAGCTCGATCAATGTGCAGAAGACGGTGTGGGCGGCGGGCGAAGTCGGCCAGCCCTTCGAGCGGATCGATATCGGCGGCCAGTTTGGCGGCAACAGGGAGCCGGCCTATCTCGCCAAGAACCCGAACGGCCAGATCCCGACCCTGGAGGATGGCGAGGTCTGCATCTGGGAATCAAACAGCATCGTGCGCTATCTCGCCGCCCGCTATGGCGCCGGCTGGATCTGGGACGAGGACCCGGCCCGCCGCGCCGATGCCGACCGCTGGATGGACTGGATGCTCGCCGAATTGCAGCCCGCGATGACGCCGGCCTTCTGGGGGCTGATCCGCAAGACGCCGGGCTATACCGAGCCGGCGGTGATCGAGGCCTCGATCGCCAAGGCCGAAGCGAAGTTCGATATCCTCGAGGCGCATCTGGCCGGGCGGACCTATCTGGCCGGCGAGCGCTTCGGCATGGCCGACATCACGGTTGCGCCCGGCGCGCATCGCTGGCTCAACATGCCGGTGCCACGCAAGGAGCGTCCCAATCTGGCGCGCTGGTACGCCCATGTCTCGGCGCGCCCGGCCGCGGGGCCGGCCCTGCCGCTGCCGGTCACGTGAAGAGTGCCGGTGACGTGAAGAGTGCTGGCCTTGACCGCGCGGCGCCGCCCGGCATGATCGTGACGATGCGTCAGACGACACTCCTCGCCACGGCATTCATTCTGGCTTCAGCCGCGCCGGCGCTGGCGCAGGCGCCGAACACCAGCGCGCAGTCGGTGGACCGGCTGCAGATCGCTTCCTGCATGCGGCAGAGCGCGGCAGCGACTGCGGCCTGCATCGGCTCGGTCGCCGTCCCTTGCGTCCGTGCCGCCAGCGGAGACCGCCGCGATGCCGAGATCGCCTGTGCCAGGCGAGAGGAGGCTGTGTGGCGCGAGCGGCTGACGCTGGCGACGCAGATGCTGGGCCGCTCGCTCGATGCCGGCGGGCGCAGCCAGTTCACCGCGCTGCAGCTCGCCTGGGAGGGGTTTGCCGTGCAGAAATGCGCCTTTTATGGCAGCGCCCAGCCGCCGGCCCGCTCGGCCGGGCTGCAGGCCGGCTGCGAACTGCGCGAGGTCGCGCAGCGGGCGCTCGAGGTCGAGCGTTTCGCGGCAGGGCGCGGGCGCCGGGCTCCGGCGAGCCCACCGCAGATCATCAGATAGGTCTTTGCCACCAGCGCAGTAACCTACGATGGATTCCGGGACTGCGCCGCTTCGCGGCTTGCCCGGAACGACGAAGCAACAAGGGTGGAGCTTACTTTAGCCGCCGATCCTAACCTCCCGTCAGCTTTCATCCGCTATGGAAAGGCCTGCGCAGAAAGGCCGCCATGTTCTTCGCCCTCTCCAAGATCGTCTGGTTCCTGGCTTCGCCGGTGAACCTCGCCATTGCCGGGCTCGCGCTGGCGAGCCTGCTCGCCTTCACGCGCTTTGCCCGGGCCGGCCGCTGGCTCGGCCTGTTCTGCGCTACCGTTCTGGTCGCGCTCGCCTTCAGCCCGCTGTCGCGCATTCTGGTGCGGCCGCTGGAGGATCGCTTTCCGCAGCAGCTGGTGCATTCAGGAAAGGTCGACGGCATCATCGTGCTCGGCGGCGCGATCGGCGTCGCGCGCGAGGACATCGTGCTCAACAATGCGGCGGCGCGAATGACAAAGGCGGTGGAGCTGGCGCGCGCCCATCCCGAGGCGAAGCTGGTCTTCACCGGCGGCGGAGCCAATCTGCTCTCGCAGGTGGTTCGGACCGAGGCCGACGGCGCGCGCCTGCTCTTCCTCGGCCTCGGCCTGCCGGAAGACCGGCTCGTGCTCGAGGACCAGTCGCGCAACACGCTCGAGAACGCCGTGTTCACCCGCAGGCTGGTCGATCCGAAACCCGGCGAGCGCTGGCTTCTGGTGACCTCGGCCTGGCACATGCCGCGCGCCATGGGCGTATTTCGCCAGGCCGGCTTCGACGTCGAGGCCTTCCCGGTCGACTTCCTCTCCAGCGGCGAAAGGGCCGATTTCTTCAGGCCCTATCGCAAGGCAGCGCGCGGGCTCGATATCGCCGACGATACCTTCAAGGAGTGGGTCGGCCTCGTCGTCTACTGGCTTGCAGGCTACTCGGATTCGCTCTTCCCCGGCCCGTAGTCCTCACCGGCTTCCGGCAGGCGCAGGCGATAGACGCCGCGGAAATCGTCCGGGTCGACCGGCCGTCCCTTGCGGGTGATCACCAGCCTGCCATCCTTCATCAATTGCACCGCGACCCGCCGGATCGGCTGCATCAGCGGCCCCCAGCCATCGGGATGGTCGCCGCCGAGGGAGCGGGCGACGTCCATCGGGCCGAGCGTGCGCCCGTCGCCGCGTTCGGCAGCCAAGCGCAGGATCGTCTCGGCGAGGTCTTCGTCTGTGGGCTTGGTCATGGCGCTTGCTGAGCCGCGGAGCGGCTTTCGTCAAGCCGCCCGGCTTCCCGCGCCAACGGCGGCGGCCGAATCCGAGACGAATTGCCGGCGCCACATCACCGTCAGCACCGCTGCCGTCGCGATCAGGAAGAGCCAGGGCGAGATGAACCAGCCGAGATAGGCCAGCGCGAAGAAGAAGGCGCGCTGGCCGCGGTTGAAGTGCAGCCCGGCGACGATGTTCATCTTCACGGCCTCGCGCGCCGCGGCGAGCGTCTCCGGCTTGTCGGCCTCGGTATGGGGCGGGATCGCGCCGATCAGGATGGCGCAGTAGTTGAACAGCCGGTAGCTCCAGCCGAACTTGAAGAAGGCATAGGCGAAGATCACCGCGAGCCCGATCACCTTGATTTCCCAGGCGGCGCGCGTGGTCGGCGTCGCGAAGGGCAGGTCGGCGAAGATCTGGACGACCCGGTCGGCCGATTGCAGCAGCGTCAGCGAGCCGCCGATGGCGATCAGCGAGGTCGAGGCGAAGAAGGCGGTGCCGTTCTGCAGGCCGTTCATCACCTGCGTGTCGATGATCCGGTTCTCGCGCTTGACCGATTCCATGATCCAGCGCTCGCGGCGCTCGTTCATCAGCGTGTTGAGACTGCGCTTCGCATGCGGGCCGACCTCGACAGCCAGCAGATAGCCGATCCAGGCGGCAGCGAAGAATGCGATCGCGATAAAGTCGAGCGTTCCGAATCCGGCCATGAGCCCCTCCGGCCGGCAGATTGGCGAGGGCATGGCGTGCCGGCAAGCCCGCGATTGACGAGCGCCGCGCCAGCCGCCACCTTGCCGGCCTCGCAAGGGGAGGCCGGGATGCCGCAGACGATCACCAAGGGCTACAAGGCATTGCTGGCCGAGGCCGAAGCCAAGGTGAAGACGCTTTCGGTCGAGGAGGCGCAGGCGCTGTCCGGGCGCGACGATACGGTCTTCGTCGACCTGCGCGATCCCCGCGAGCGCGAGCGCGAAGGCAAGATGCCGGGCGCCTTCCATTGCCCGCGCGGCATGCTCGAATTCTGGATCGACCCGGAAAGCCCCTATGCCAAGCCGGTCTTCCAGGAGGACAAGCAGTTCGTCTTCTTCTGTGCCGGCGGCTGGCGCTCGGCCCTGGCGGCGCAGGTAGCGCAGGAGATGGGGCTGAAGCCGGTCTCGCACATCGCCGGCGGCTTCGGCGCCTGGAAGAAGGCCGGCGCGCCCTTCGAAGAGCCCGAGCCCAGGAAGGGCTAAGAAGGGCAGAGCCTCCGTCCTTGTCGCATTTACTGATCATCCTCGCGGTTGCGGCCTTCCTGTTCCGCAAGCCGCTCGGCCGCCTGATCGCCCGGCAGTTCCCGGACCGGGCGAAGCGCCAGCGCGTGCTCGGCACGATCATCGCCGGCTTCCTGCTGGTGGTGGCGATCAGGCTGCTCGCACTGTTCTGGAAATAGGGCCGCTGCGAATCGCCGCGCGCGAATGACGGCCTATTCCGGCGGGAATGTGAACGCTTCCCTGCCGTCAGCTGCAACCACCCCATGCATAAGATGCCGCTTGCACAATAAGCGGGCATGCGGCATTCTGTCTTTCTGGCTCCAACTCACGAAAGGGAGGGCTGAATGCAATTCTTCATCATCGCCACTCCCCCAATGCGGTCCTTCCACTAGGTCGGACTCGCCCGTGGCCCGCCTTCTCGGCGGCCCGAGCCAATATTTCCATCGCTTTTTCTGAAGCTCGCGGCCGCGGTCGCGCTTCATCTTGATTTGGAGCCGGTCTCTCGCTGACCGGATGCTTTCATGTCTCTTTCCTCGAAATCGGGGCGGCGGGAGCCGTTCCGTGCCGTTCTCGGCTTCACTTTTTCACATTGGGGCCGCCAGCCCGGGCGGGTCGCGGGCGTCGTCCTCACGGTGATGGCGGCGACGGCCGCCGACCTGTTCATGCCGCTCTATGCCGGGCGGCTGGTCGATGCGGTCTCCGGCGAGCGGGCGGCCGGGCTCGATCCGGCCCTCTGGGCGCTCGGCATGATGATCGCGCTCGGCGCCGGCACGGTGCTGTTCCGGCACCTGTCCTTCGTCGGCATCACCGAGATGACGCTGCGCACCATGGGCGACGTCGCCAGCGAGGCCTTCGCGCGCCTGCAACGCTTCTCGACCGACTGGCACGCCAACAACTTTGCGGGCTCGACGGTGCGCAAGATCACGCGCGGCATGTGGGCGCTCGACCTTCTCACCGATACAGTGCTGATCGCGCTGCTGCCTTCGCTGGTGGTGCTGCTCGGCACCACGGTGCTGCTGGCCTGGCATTGGCCGGCGATGGGTGCGGTCGTGCTCGCCGGCGCGGTGATCTACATCGCGGTGACGGTCGCGCTCTCGCTCGGCTATGTCGCGCCCGCGGCGACACTCGCCAACAGCTGGGACACGCGGCTCGGCGGCGCGCTCGCCGATGCGATCTCGTGCAATCCGGTGGTCAAGGCCTTCGGCGCCGAGGGCCGCGAGGACAGCCGCCTTGCCGGGGTGGTCGCGAAATGGGCCCAGCGGACGCGCCGCACCTGGCTGCGCGGCACGACCTCGGGCACGGCCCAGCAAATCGTGCTGCTGGGTCTGCGCGCGGCGGTGATCGGCCTCGTGATCTGGCTCTGGGCGCAAGGGCAGGCGAGCCCGGGCGACGTCGCCTTCGTGCTGACCAGCTATGCGGTGGTGCATGGCTATCTGCGCGATGTCGGCCAGCACATCCACAACCTCCAGCGTTCGGTGAACGACATGGAGGAGCTGGTCGCGATGCACGAGCTGCCCTTCGGCGTGCCGGATCGTCCCGGTTCGACGGCGATGGACGTAACCGCGGGCGAAATCGCCTTCGAGCGGGTGACCTTCCACTATGGAGGCCACATCGAGCCGCTCTATCGCGACTTCTCGCTGACGATCAAAGCCGGCGAGAAGGTCGGCCTGGTCGGGCGCTCCGGCTCCGGCAAGACGACCTTCGTCAAGCTGGTGCAGCGGCTCTACGACGTCACGGACGGACGCATCGCCATCGACGGGCGCGACATCGCTACGGCGACGCAGGCCTCTCTGCGCGCCCAGATCGCGATCGTGCAGCAGGAGCCGGTGCTGTTCCACCGCTCGCTGGCCGACAACATCGCCTATGGCTGGCCCGGTGCCAGCCAGGCGCAGATCGAGCAGGCGGCGAAGCTCGCCAATGCGCATGAGTTCATCATGCGCCTGCCCAAGGGCTACGGCACGCTCGTTGGCGAGCGCGGCGTCAAGCTCTCGGGCGGCGAGCGGCAAAGGGTGGCGCTGGCGCGGGCCTTCCTGGCCGATGCGCCGATCCTGATCCTGGACGAGGCGACGTCGAGCCTCGACTCGGAATCGGAGGCGCTGATCCAGGAGGCGATGGAGCGGCTGATGGAAGGCCGCACCACCATCGTCATCGCGCACCGGCTCTCGACGGTGCGCGCCATGGACCGGATCCTGGTCTTCGACCGCGGCACGGTCGTGGAGGAGGGCCCGCACGAGGCACTGCTGACGCGCGAGGACGGTGCCTACCGGGCGCTGTTCGAGAAGCAGGTCAGCGAGCTGGCGAAAGGGCTGGTGGCGTAGCGCTCCCTTCTCCCCTTGGGGGAGAAGGTGCCCCCGTAGGGGGGCGGATGAAGGAAGGGCCGCATTCGTGGCCCTTTCTTCGTTTCTGGCGTCCGCGCTGCCACCTTCTCCCCCAAGGGGGAGAAGGAAAGGGCCTGCTACTTCGGCGCGGCGGCGCGCGGACGGACGCCCGGGACGGGGCCGGGCGGCAATGCCTCGCTGGCATCCCGATTCAAGGACTTCAGATCGAGATTCGGCTTGCTCAGAAACTGAGTCATGCCGGCGATGTAAGTCTCTGGCAAAGCCCACTCTTTCGCTGCGGTGACGACCTGCTCGAGATAGCCGGGCTTGGGCTTTCCCGGCGTGCCGCTGCGCCCGATATAGATCAGGGCGCGCTTCGCTCCGCCCTCGACGATCACCGGCTGGCTGATCTTGACGTAGAGGCCGCTGGCGAGATCCTCGAACTTGTCGAGCGTGCGGATGTCGCCGAGCGCGCAATCCCAGAGCACGCCATGGACGCTTTCGCGGGGATCGCGGATCACCGAGGCGTAGCCGTCGGTGTTGACGATGAAGCGGTGGCGCGGCAGCCGGGCGAGGCCGAGCGGCTTCGAGCGCGGGCAGCGCTGCGCCATCCCGGCGACGTCCATGTTCAGGCCATAGGCGAAATAGAGGGGCATCGTGCTTTCCGTCGTGACACTGCCGTCATGGTCGGGCTTGTCCCGACCATCCACGTCTTTCCGCAACCCGCGCGGTGGTCAAGACGTGGATGCTCGCCACAAGGGCGAGCATGACGGCGAGCACGCCATCGGGAGATGCTGGGGTCAAGCCCGAGCATGACGCACTCTGCGAATGCCTCACTTCGTCTTGTTGAACAGTTCCCGCCCGATCAGCATGCGGCGGATCTCGCTGGTGCCGGCGCCGATCTCGTAGAGCTTGGCGTCCCTGAGCAGGCGCCCGGTCGGGTAATCGTTGATGTAGCCGTTGCCGCCGAGCAGCTGGATTGCGTCGAGCGCCAGCTGCGTCGCCTTCTCGGCCGCGATCAGGATGGCGCCGGCGGCGTCCTCGCGGGTGGTCTCGGCCCGGTCGCAGGCCTTGGCGACGGCGTAGACATAGGCCTTGCAGGAATTCATCGCGACATACATGTCGGCGACCTTGCCCTGGACGAGCTGGAACTCGCCGATCGACTGGCCGAACTGCTTGCGCTCGTGGATATAGGGCAGGACGATGTCCATCGCGGCCTGCATGATGCCGAGCGGGCCGGCCGAGAGCACGACGCGCTCATAGTCGAGCCCGCTCATCAGCACGTTGACGCCGCGCCCGACCGAGCCGAGCACGTTTTCCTCCGGCACCTCGCAGTCCTCGAAGACGAGCTCGCAGGTGTCGGAGCCGCGCATGCCGAGCTTGTCGAGTTTCTGATGGGTCGAGAAACCCTTCATGCCCTTCTCGATCAGGAAGGCGGTGATGCCCTTGGGGCCGGCCTCCGGATCGGTCTTGGCGTAGACCACCAGGGTCTCGGCGATCGGGCCGTTGGTGATCCACATCTTGTTGCCGGTCAGGACATAGCGATCGCCCTTCTTGACCGCCTTCGTCTTCATCGAGACGACGTCGGAGCCCGAGCCCGGCTCCGACATGGCGAGCGCGCCGACATGCTCGCCGGAGATCAGCTTGGGCAGGTACTTCTTCTTTTGCGCGTCGCTGCCATTGCGGGCGATCTGGTTGACGCAGAGGTTGGAATGGGCGCCGTAGGAGAGGCCGACCGAGGCCGAGGCGCGGCTGACCTCCTCGATCGCGACGCAATGCTCGAGATAGCCGAGGCCGGCGCCGCCATATTCCTCCGAGACGGTGATGCCGTGCAGGCCGAGCGCGCCCATCTCAGGCCACAGATCCCGCGGGAACTGGTTCGTCCTGTCGATCTCCTCGGCGCGCGGGGCGATCTTCTCCTGCGCGAAGGCGTGGACGGTGTCGCGGATCGCGTCGGCGGTCTCGCCGAGGTCGAAATTGAACGGGCGCGGCGCGTTGGCGAGCATGGTGACCTCCCGGCTGGAAACAGGCGGGGCGCTGCTGCGCCCTTTCCAGCGTTATAGCGCGCGCCCGGCGGGCAAGTCAGCTTGCGGGAGCCGGCAGATGGTTCTGCGCCGATGCGCAGGCGTGCGCGAAGGGAGCGAGGGCGATGCAAAATGCCGGGTGCGGTTCTCAGACCGCGCCGGGCCGGAAGGGCACGGGGAGGCGGGCTGCTCCCGCTCCCCAGCGGACATGGGCTGATCTCGACGAAAGCACCCGAACTCGCCCTCGGAGATATTCAGAACGTTTGCTCCCGGTCTCGTTGCGACGGCCGCTCGGTGTTGCCCCCTGGTCCAGTATCGAGGGCGTTGCAATGAGCGTACGGTCTTCTCCGTCGTGACTGCACTCCGCCTTCATTCTGCCGCGGGCTCCCGCCCAGCAAGAGTAATCGGCATGAAGCTCCAAGGGAGGACTGACATGAAGCCTCATAGCATATGGCTGAATATGTCTGCAGCTGTCGCTCTGATCGTCGGATCAAGCTTGCCTTGCGTCGCGCAGCAAGCGCCACAACAGCAACGTCCCAATATTGTTGTCGTGATGGGGGACGATATCGGCATCTGGAATATCGGCGCATACCATCGCGGCATGATGGCGGGGCGAACGCCAAACCTCGATAGAATCGCTGCAGAAGGTATGTTGTTTACCGATTACTATGCCGAGGCGAGCTGCACGGCCGGGCGAGCGAATTTCATCACCGGCGAGCTGCCGATCCGCACCGGCATGACGACAGTCGGTCAGGCTGGCGCCCCCACCGGCCTGCCGGCGCAAGCGGTGACGATTGCGACCGTGCTGAAGGGAATGGGCTACGCCACCGGCCAGTTCGGCAAGAACCATCTCGGGGACAAGAACGAGTTCCTGCCCACCGTGCACGGCTTCGACGAGTTTTTCGGCTATCTCTACCATCTCGACGCGATGGAAGACCCGTGCCATCCGAACTATCCGCAGGATCTCAGGTCGCAGGTCGGTCCGCGCAACATGGTCCATTCGCTGGCAAGCGACGTCGACGATGCCACGGTGGACCCTCGTTGGGGCAAGGTCGGCAAGCAGACCATCAGGGACGCTGGCGAACTCTGCCCAAAGCGGATGGAAACTGTAGACGACGAGATCCGCGACCTCTCCTTCAAGTTCCTGGACAAGGCCAAGGCTGACAACAAGCCGTTCTTCCTCTGGCTCAATCCGACCCGCATGCACATCGTCACGCATCTCTCGCTGAAATACGAGGCGATGCGCAATTCGAAGAACGGCTGGTCAATTCATGAAGCCGGCATGGCGCAGCTCGACGACGATGTCGGCCTCCTGATGCAGAAGCTCAAGGACATGGGCGTCGACGACAACACCATCGTCGTCTTCACCACCGACAACGGCACCGAGGTCTTCACGTGGCCCGATGGTGGTCAGACGCCATTCGCGCAGAGCAAGGGCACCGTCATGGAGGGCGGGTTCCGCGCGCCCGCGATGATCCGCTGGCCCGGTCGGGTCCCGGCGGGAAAGGTGGAGAACGGCCTGATCTCGGGACTAGACTGGTTCCCGACCTTCGTCGCCGCAGCCGGCAATGCCAACATCGCCGAAGAGCTCAGGAAGGGTAAGCAGGTCGGCGATCGCAACTACAAGGTTTACCTCGACGGCTACAACCAGATGGACCTGATCACCGGAAAGGGCCCGTCGAACCGGACCGAGATTTTCTACTTCGGCGAAAGCGAGCTCGGCGCTGTCCGCATCGGCGACTACAAATATCGCTTCATCGACCAGCCCGGCGGATGGCTCGGCGACAAGACCAAGGCGGACGTGCCTTATCTGACCAATCTTCGCCTTGACCCGTTCGAGCGCACGGGATGGCCGGAGAACGGCACGAAGTCAGGATCCCAGAACTACTTCTCCTGGTTCCAATACGAGTTCTGGCGCTTTGTTTTCGTCCAGCAGCAGGTTGAGAAGCTTGCCATGACCGCCATCGAGTTTCCTCCGATGCAGAGGGGAGCGAGCTTCAACCTGGATGCGGTGAAAGCGAAGATCGAGGCGGCCAGGACTGCGATGGCCAAGTAGGATCGGCAGCGTTCCAGCGCCGGGAACCAAGGTGAAGCCGTGTGGACGCTCCGCACGACTTCACCGGCTGCGAAGTCCTCCTTGTCGACGTCGACCGGGACAATGCACGTGCAAACCGGAATGCCCGGTTTCGAGCCGTGCCCCAGGTTCCGGTTCGGCGAGGCCGGGGGCTGCAGCCATCATGGAGCGAACGTCGTAATTCACCTTCCATGGCAGCGTCAGCTCACCCACGCCTCGGCCGATAACATTCCGCCGCTTCTGCAACCGCGAGACCGCGCGCGGCCAGCTCTGGGCGCTCGAGGATGCAGAGCCAGCCGAGTTCGGTTCCGAGGAAGGGCAGGCCTTAATGTCGACGCCGAAACACCTCAGCCCAGCTTCGACTGCTCCCGAAACTGACGCGGCGTGACGCCCGTCATGCGGCGGAAGGCGCGGCTGAAATGGGCCGGGTCCGAGTAGCCGGAGGACAAGGCGACATCGATGACCCTGCAATCGGTGTCGCGCAACAGCCCGCTCGCATGCTGATACCTGACCGTGTCGAGCACGTCCGAATAGGCCAGGCCGAGAGCGGCGAGCTTGCGTTGAAAGGTGCGCGTGCTGAGGCCGACGATCTCGGCGACATCGGCGAGAGCGGTCTTTCTCCCGTCGAGATAGGCCGGCAGCATCAGCTTGAGCAGCTCGACGATATCGTAGGCGGAAGGGCCGGCCTCATGGTCCGGTAGCGCCGGAGGCAATGCGACCGATCGATTGGACAGGCCGAGGAGCGAGATCGGCAGGCTGACCCAGGCGGCATGCCGGTTCGACAGGAACCGCACATTCGGCCAGGCGGATCGCGTCGCCGGGCTCGGCGCATAGGACGATTCGAAGGCGATCGCCGGCGGCATCCAATCAGCGCCCGCGAACTGCCTGATGATGTGGATCGGGAAGATGTTCTGGATCCATTGCGCGTATTTCAGGTGCAGCAGCCCCCGTGTCCCGGCCAGCCTGCTGCAGATCCGCACGTGATCATCGTCGTGCTCGATCCACATGCTCAGGATCGTGTCTTCCCGCGATGCCCAATGGCAGGCGTGCCGCAGCGCGACGAGCAGTGTCGGGGAGTGAGCGATCAGGAGCCGCGTCTTTTCCCTGAGATGCGAGAAATGCAAGCGCTGGGCGGCGAGAAAGCCGAAATCCTCGATGCCCTGGCTCCTCTGGGCGGTTTCGACGAAGCGCAGCGCCGGCAGGAGCGGAAGGTAGAGATCGCTCTTGTCCTCCAGAGAGGCTGGCAGCCGGGATTTCTCCAGAAGCGTGTCCGTCGGCGCGCCGATCTCGTCGAGGATGCTGACGAACGGCAGCAGGAACTGGCCGCGCGTCAGGGGTATGTCAGCCATTGGACCTTGCCGCGATCATTGGGGGGCTCCACTGGCCCTGCTTGCGAGGGATTCGTCACCGGTCGGGATCGAGAATAGCCGCTTGCGATTGGCGTGAAATGGCAAGACCGGCGATCTGCCCATGCACGAAATGAGCACGGCTGAGTTCGCTGCCGGTCGGAGTGCGATCGTCCGGATGCCGGCACGGCGGCGGCTTTTCCTGCATATCGGTTCTGACGGGCTGTGCATGAACTCGGCGGTGTCGAGAGGAACGGGATGACTATCACTTGGACTACGGCACGAGCCGCGGCTGTTTCCGCGTCTGCCCTGCTCGCGCTCTGCGGGCAGGTCCTCGCGCAGGCGGGCGAAGCCCAGCCCAAGGTCACGGATCCGCATTTCAAGATCGCGCCGGGTTATCTCAGGCAGTCAGACCTGCCGAACAGCCTCGTGCTGCTCGGCCCGCCGCCCGAGAAGGGTACGGCTGCTCTCGCCCGAGACGAGGAAGCGCGCAGGGCGACGCTCCCGTTGCGCGACAGTGCGCGCTGGAAACTCGCCTTCACCGACGCCGATCTCGCCTTTCGGCAGGCCGCCGAGAATTTCTCCTGTGCGATGGGCGTCAGGATCGGCGCCGAGCAGACCCCGCGTCTCTACGCAATGATGCAGAAGATGCTCTCGGATTTCGGCCTCTCCACCTATGGCGTGAAGAACAGGTACAACCGGGTCCGTCCTTTCGTGGTCCATAACGAGGCGACCTGCCGGGCCGATCAGGAGGCCATTCTGCGCAGTGACGGCTCCTATCCGTCAGGCCACACCGCCGCGGGCTGGGGCTGGGCTCTCGTCTTCGCGCAGATCAATCCCGAGCGCTCGAACGAACTGCTCAAGCGCGGTCTCGAATTCGGGCAGAGCCGGGTGATCTGCAATGCCCATTGGCAGAGCGACGTCGATGCCGGGCGGATCATGGGCGCGGCGACCACGGCACGGCTCATGACCGACCCGGTCTTCCTTGCCGATCTCAAGGCTGCGAAGGCTGAGGTCGAAGCCGCGAAGGCCAAACGAGCGGACCCGGTGCCGGACTGCTCTGCCGAGGCCGCAGCCCTCTCCGAGCAGTAGTCGATTACAAGGCGGCGGTAGCGACGGACAAAGCTGCCGCGCCGGCGCAGTCTTTGAACGCAGTCTTTGAATGAAGAGGTAATTCCATGCTTCGATTGGTTGGCATCGGTCTCGCACTCGCATCGGCGGCACTGGCGACAGGCGCGTTCGCCCAGGAGCCGAGCGGCAAAATCCCGGTGACCGTCGACAATTTCATCCGCGCGGAGACCGACCATTACCTCGCGGCCAACGCAAAGACCGTGGGCGGGTTGGGCAAGTTTCTGCACTCCCGGGAGCCGACGGCGATCGACAGGCAAACGGTCATTCGCATGAACCGGGATACGCTGTATTCGTTTGCCGTTTTTGATCTTGCCGCCGGGCCGGTCACGCTGTCGCTGCCTGATACCGGCAAGCGCTACATGTCGATGATGGTCGTCGATCAGGATCACTACCTGCCGATCGTCGCCTACGGTACGAAGCCGGTTACGCTGACCAAGGAAACGGTCGGCACGCGATATGCGTTCGTCGCGATCCGGACGTTGGTCGATCCGAGCGATCCGAAGGATCTCGAAGCGGTCCACAAGCTGCAGGACGCCATCAAGGTCAGCCAGAAGGCTTCAGGGAAGCTCGAGCTTCCAAACTGGGACGAGGAAAGCCTCACAGGCGTTCGCAATGCCTTGCTCGCGCTGGCAAAGTATCAGACGTCGTTTCGCGGTTCCTTCGGCGCCCGTGGTCAGGTCGAGCCGATCCAGCATCTGATTGGCACAGCCGCGGGCTGGGGCGGCATTCCGGAAAAAGACGCCATCTACGCGAGCTTCGCGCCCGCGAAGAACGACGGCAAAACGGTCTACACCATCAATGTGCCAAAGACCGTTCCGGTGAAGGAATTCTGGTCGATCAGCGTCTATAATCGACAGGGGTTCTTCGAGAAAAACCCCTACAGCGCCTATTCGATCAACGACATCACCGCGAAGAAGAATGAGGACGGCTCGGTGACCGTCCAGCTCGGCGGCTGCGACGGCAAGATCCCGAACTGCCTGCCGATCGTCGAAGGCTGGAACTATACCGTGCGGCTCTATCGTCCTGAGCCATCGATCGTCAGCGGCAAGTGGAAATTCCCGGAGGCGAAGGCCTTAAACTGAGCCTGACCAGACTGGCTTTCGGGGGATTTGGTTGTCCACCACAGCAATTGTCCGTGGTGGACAACGCCCCGGCCGAACAGGTCGCGCCGCTTGGGCGGCCAGTGGGCCGCGCCGCCGTGGGGCTTGGTGCCCAGATGGTTCCGCGCCGGCGGCGGGTGGTCTGCGCAGCTAGGCCGGCAGGACAGGTTCAGCGAAGGTTTCGGGCCGAGCCGCGGCGATGCGCCAGTCGATCTCGCCACCGAAGAATTCGGCCGCGAGACTGCAATCGAGGGCGCTGTAATGGGGCCGGCGAACGCTGCCGCCGAACGCCGCCATCGGAACCCGCACCAGCCTTGGCGTCGTCTTGCCTGCGCCTTGAAGCGCCTCGAATGCCGCGGCGACCCAGTCGGCACGCGAGACCGGCGGCGATCCGGCGAGATGCAGCACCTTGGGGACGGATTCGCCGGCGCTCATGCGGTCGGCCAGCGCCAGCAGCCTCTCGGCGAGCGGGACGATCGGGGTCGGGGAGCCGACCTGATCATCTGCCACCATGACGGTCTCGGCGTCGCTCCTCAGCAGGCCGGCGACAAAATCCTCGCCGTCGCCGAAGAGCCACGCCACACGGGCGATGCACGCCCTGTCGCAGGCGGAGACGACGTTGCGTTCGCCCTCGGCCTTCAGGCGGCCGTAGTTGTTGACGGGCGATACGGGATCAGACTCGCGCCATGGCCGCCTGGTCTCGGCCCCGAAGACATAGTCGGTCGAGATGTGGATCAGGGGCAGGCCCAGCGCGGCGCAGACCCGCGCGATATCGCCCGGCGCTTCGGCATTGACGGCGCGCGCGCGCTCCGGAGCCGTATCGGAGTCCTGGACGCGGCTGAGCGCCGCGGCGTTGATCACGACATCCGGGCGCAGCCGATCGAGCGCGGAGCGGACGGCGGCGGCGTCGGTGATGTCGAGCTCCCGGCTCGACAATCCGAAAACGCCCGGGCCTCCGGCTTGCGACAAGGCGCGCCCCAGCCGGCCGCCCCCACCAGTGACAAGCACATTGCTGCGCACAAGATCGCTCCCGCGCCGACTCAGGCTATGCAAACTCTACATGGGCCGTCCGCGGACGTCTGCTGTCCACCCGTCGCGGGCCTGCGGACCTTCCGTCAGCCGATCACGTTTCGGCGCTTCAGCAGCCAGTAGACCGCGCCCGCCGCCAGGCCCGACAGCCCGAGGATATAGAGCCAGCCGAACTCGGTCTCGAGGAAGGGCAGGGCCTTGGTGTTGACGCCGAAATAGCCGGTGACCAGCGTCGCCGGCATCAGCGTCGCGGTCAGGATCGAGAGCACGTAGAGATGGTGGTTGGTCTGGGCGCTGAGCCTCGCCGCGATCTCGTCCTGCAGCAGCCTTGCGCGCTGCTGCACGAGCTGGACGTCGCCCAGCATGGTGTCGACGCGGTGGAGCAGCCTTGCGGTCGCGCTCCGGACCTTCTCCGGCGCGGCCCTCGCGGTCGCGGTCTCCTGGAAGCGGCGGAAGAGCTGGTGCAGGCCGTTGAGCTGGCGGTGCAGCTTGACCGTGCGCCGGCGGATCGCGCCGAGCTTGCGCGCCTCGTCGCCGATCCGGTCGTCGATGATGTGGTCCTCGATCGAGTCGGCGTCGTCGGCGAGGCGGTTCACGTCCTCGGCGACATCCTCGATCACGAATTCGATGACGCGCTCGAACAGCATTTCGGGGGAGGTGGCGCGGAAGCCCGCCTCCAGCGTGTCGCGGGTCAGCCGCGTCGCCTGCAGGGCCTGGCGCCGTCCGGTGATCAGGAAGCGCTCGCCGACGATCCAGTGCATCATGCCCCAGTCGTCGGCGAGGCTGTGGACCTCGCGGACCTGGTCATAGGTGATGCCCCAGACGAAATCCGGGTCGTGATAGAGCCGCTGGTGATCGTCCTGCGACAGGAAGACGGCCTGCGCCTCGAGCGGCAGTTCGCTGCGCTCGGCGATCCACTGCTTGGTGCGGCTGTGGACGAGGTCGAGATGCAGCCAGACGAATTTGGCGCCGTCGAGCGCGAGGCCCGGCGACTGGTCGCGCGGCACGAGGCTGGCGCGGCCCTCATCGTCGAAGCGATAGGCCCAGATGAAGCCGGCCCGGGACTGGATATCCTGAAGTATCGACACGCTGCTTCCGGCTGACGGGTGTTCCGCCAGCATCAGCGCCCGTCAGATGACGGTTTCGCGACAGTCGGCCGCTTTGTGACGAAAGCCTAGTCGCGCTTGATGGAGCCGGTGCTGGCGACCTGGCGTGAAAGCAGCGCCTTGGGCGGCCTTGGGGCCGGAACCAGTTTCGGCGGGGCGCCGCTGGCGAGCTTGGTCTCGACGGCCGCGGGGCGGGCGGCCGGCTTGGGCGAGGCGACCTTCGGCCCGCCGCCGCGCCATTGCCGCGCGCCGATGTCGAAGCGGCCCTCGCGCCAGGCGGTGAATTCACGTTCCGTGCCGAAGAAGGCGTTGCGGTCCACGTCGCCGGTGATGCCGGGGACGCGGCCGGTGGTGGTGAACTGCCAGAACTCCCACTCCTTGCGCTCATAGCGGTGCCTGAGAGGCGCCGCGGTCGAGCGTAGCCAGTAGGGATGGTCGTTGAACTGTCCTTCCAGCACATCCTCGTGGAAGGTGATGTCGGTGTAGATGATCGGCTTCTTGCCGGTGTGCTCCTGCAGCCCCCTCAGCATCTCGCGGATCTTGGCGAGCGCCTTGTCGCGCGGGATCTTCTTGCCGCAGGATTCCGAATGGCCGTTCCACTCGACGTCGAGCACCGGGGGCAGCGCGTCCGCATCGCGCGGGATATGGCGCTTCATCCAGCGCACCTGGTCCTTGGCCGGGCGGCACCAGTAGACGAAATGGTAGGCGCTGCGCGGCACGCCGGCCTTGCGGGCGCCCTCCCAGTTCTTGCGAAAATTCGGATCGAGGTGGTCGCCACCTTCGGTCGCCTTGATGAAGGCGAAGCGGGTGCCGGCGTCCTTGACCTTGGCCCAGTCGATATCGCCCTGCCAGCGCGAGACGTCGATGCCCTGGATCGAGCGCCGACGGGCGTCGCTGACGCCGGCATGGGGGCTGGCATCGCCCTTCTTGGGGTAGAGCGCCTCGGCGGGCGTGGCGCAGAGCAGGCCGAGCCCTGCCATCATCAGAAGGCGGTAGGCAAGGCTGGGCATGCGCCGCTTTCCTGAACTGGTTTCAGCGCGGCGCGCCATAAGGTCCTCCCTGTGTCGAGGCAGGATAGGCGGGCGCCGGGTTAAGAGGTGGTTAGCATTCGAGCGAGCGGCTTCAGCCTTGGTTAACCGGTGAGGCGGCCGCCGGCCTGCTTCGGCCTTACTCCGCCTCGGTCTCGCTCTGATCGGCGACCTGGCCGAGGCTCGCGGGCTGGAACCGCGAGGCGGCGACCGGGGCGGCGGCGCCGGGCAGCGTCGCGACCGGCGTGTGCTCGGGGCCCGGGCTCGGCTGCGGCGGAACCTTGCGCTCGCGCGTCCAGGTGCGGGTGCCGATGTCGAAGCGGCCCTCGCGCCAGCCGGTGAACTCGCCCTCGTTGCCGTAGAAGGCGTTGCGGTCGACATCGCCCTTGATGCCGGGGACCCGGCCGGTGGTGGTGAACTGCCAGAAGGCCCAGGGCCGGTCCTTGTAACGCACCTCGGGCTTGGCCGCGGTCGAGCGGATCCAGTAGGCGTAGTCGTTGAACTCGCCTTCGAGCACGTCCTTGTGGAAGGTGATGTCGGTGTAGATCACCGGCTTCTTGCCGGTGAGCTGCTCGAGCTCGGTCAGCATCAGCCGGATCTTCTCCAGCGCCAGCGAGCGCTCGACCTTCTTCGGGCAGGTCTTGGAATGGCCGTTCCACTCGACGTCGAGCACCGGGGGCAGGGCCTCGGGATCGTTCGGGATCTGCTGCTTGAACCAGACCGCCTGCTCATGGGCCGGGCGGCACCAGTAGACGAAATGGTAGGCGCCGCGCGGCACGCCGGCGCGGCGCGCGCCTTCCCAGTTCCTCTGGAAGGCGGGATCGATATGGTCGCCGCCCTCGGTCGCCTTGATATAGGCGAAGCGGGTGCCGGCGGCCTTGACCGAGGCCCAGTCGATCTCGCCCTGCCAGCGCGAGATGTCGATGCCCTGGATCGGATACTGGCGCGCTGCCTCGACGCCGGGATGGGGGCGGACATCGCCCTTGCTCGGATAATGGTCCAGCGCCACGCAACCGCCCAGCACAGCGAGCGCGGCAGCGAAGACGAAAGAGGCGGAAAATGGGTGTCGCATGCGGCGGGGCGTCATCCTGGGCAAGATTGCGGAGAAATCTTGACGCCCGGTTTACGTTACCGGTTTTTCTCGCGCCGGCACCGCTTTCTTTCGGTCACCCCAGCCGCAGCAGGATCGTCGCGATCCCGAGGAAGGAGAAGAAGCCGACGACGTCGGTGACGGTGGTGACGAAGGTGCCCGACGAGATCGCCGGGTCGATGCCGGCCTTGTCGAGCGCGAGCGGCACGACGACGCCGGCGAGCGCCGCAACGACGAGGGTCGCGACCATGGCGAGCGCGATCACCACGCCGAGCATCAGATTGCCGAACCAGAAGCCCGAGACCGTGCCTGTGATCACCGCGAAGGCGACGCCGTTCAAGAGGCCGACGATCATCTCGCGCCGGAAGAAGCGCGCCCGGTTCCAGCTGCCGAGCTGACCGGTTCCGAGTGCGCGGATCGCCACCGTCATGGTCTGGGTCGCGGCATTGCCGCCCTGGCTGGCGACGATCGGCGCGAGCACGGCGAGGGCGACGAGCTTGGAGAGCTGAGCCTCGAACATCGCCATCACCGAGGCGCTGATGAAGGCGGCGATGAGGCTGATGAAGCGCCAGCGGAAGCGGCTCAGCGCCACCTCGCGGACGGGGTCGGAGAGTTCTTCGTCGGCATCGACGCCGCCGAGCTGCTTGACGTCGTCATCCGCGGCCTCCTCGATCACGTCGACGACGTCGTCGATGGTCATCACGCCGACGAGGCGGCCGCTCTTGTCGACGACCGGGGCGGCGACGAGGTCGTAGCGCTGGAACATCCGCGCCACGTCCTCGAGATCGTCATCGGCCTGAACGACGCGGCGATCGTCCTCGATCAGATCGGAGATGCTGACCGGCCGCTTGGTGCGCAGCAGCCGGTCGAGACGGACCGTGCCGACGAAGCGATGGCCGGGGTCGGCGACGAAGATCTCGAAGAAGCGCTCCGGCAGGTCCTGCGTCTCGCGCAGATAGTCGATGGTCTGCCCGACGGTCCAGAAGGGCGGCACCGCGATGGTCTCGGCCTGCATGCGCCGGCCGGCCGAGCCCTCGGGATAGTCGAGGCCCTGCTGCAGCACGCTGCGCTCGGCCGGGCTCAGCCGGTCGAGAATCTCTTTCTTGTCGGCCTCGTCGAGGTCTTCGAGAATGTAGACCGCGTCGTCGGTGTCGAGCTCGCGCACACCCTCGGCGACGGTCTGCGGCGAGAGCTCGTCGAGAATCTCCTCGCGGACGGCATCGTCGACCTCGGTCAGCGCCGTGAAGTCGAAATCGCCGCCGAGCAGCGAGATCAGCTTCGGCCGCTCCTCGCTGTCGAGCGCTTCGAGCAGCCCGCCGAGATCGGCCTCGTGCAGGTCGCCGACGAGATGGCGCAGCGTCGTCAGGTCCGAGAGCAGGACGGCCTGCGAGACCTGCTCGACGAATCCCTCGTCCATGACGCCGTCTTCGTCGCGGATCGGCCGGGCCGGCTTTTCGTCGGGAGCGCTCTCGGCT
Source organism: Allobosea rubneri (assembly GCF_032464875.1). Classification (NCBI taxonomy): domain Bacteria; kingdom Pseudomonadati; phylum Pseudomonadota; class Alphaproteobacteria; order Hyphomicrobiales; family Alloboseaceae; genus Allobosea; species Allobosea rubneri. Next base: position 24,402 of record NZ_JAWDID010000044.1, on the reverse strand, counting down.
TCCACCATCGGTCCGGCTCCGGGATTCGAGGCTGGGGATTCGCTTGAAGGCGGCGAGCCGCCCTTGTGTCAGCGGCGCGCCCTCGTTGCAACGCGGCATGACCGTTTCGCGACGGAAACGCGGCAAGTGAAACGAAAAACGGCGACCCTTGCGGATCGCCGTTCCCGGGGCATCAGCCCAAATTTGGTGCGGTCAAGAGGACTCGAACCTCCACGGGTCTCCCCGCTACCACCTCAAGGTAGTGCGTCTACCAATTCCGCCATGACCGCAGCGGCCCGAAGCTCGTCCGCGCTGTGGCGGTGATCTCCGAGAGCGGCGTGGGTCTACCAAATGGAATCTCCGGCCACAAGAGCCTGCGAGCGAAAATCGGGAGAAGTTTCGGCGGCTATGAAGAGAGGGGGGCAAAAGCCGACGATGCCGGCGCCAAACAGGCCGAAAAGCCGGTGGAAATGCCTTGTCCAGGCAATTCCAGGTCGGTCGGCTGTTGGGGACAAGTTCCGGATGGGACTGCAACAGCCATCGCCGCCAGGCCGTGGCTGCGCTGCGCGAGTCGCCTGCTTCAGGCGGCTTCGGCGACGCTGCCGAGCGTGAACACGGTCGGGCGCTTGATCATCTCGGTGATCTCCACCGAGATTCGAGTGCCGCTGACCACGACATTGCCTTTGGCGAAGGGGTGGTTGTTGGCGAGAATCTGGACCTCGTCGGTCTCGCTGGCATTGAGCTCGATGATCGCGCCGCGGCCCATGCGCAGCAATTTGTAGATCGGCATCTGGGCCGAGCCGAGCACTACGGTCAGCTCTATCGAGACGAGATCGAGATCTGCCTTCAAAATCCGCCTCCGGGGACCTACTTCACAACGATTCTACGAACTTGCCAGCGACGTGGAAAACGGCGCATGAGCACGGCGCGGCGAGGGCGAGCCGGTTACCAAGAGTTGAACGGACAGGGTTAATCCAAGGTGAAGACGCGCGAGGCGCTGGCGGTTTCTTTCCTGCCCGAGGCAGGCTCGCCGCCGGTCGAATGGGTGATTGCCGAGGCGCCGGTCGGCTACGAGGCCGCCGTCGCCGAGATGGAGACGCGGGCGGCGCTGATCGCCGACGGGCTCGCGGCCGAGCGGGTCTGGCTGGTCGAGCATCCCGCGCTCTACACGGCCGGGACCTCGGCGAAGGACGAGGATCTGCTGACGCCCGAGCGATTCCCGGTGCATCGCACCGGCCGGGGCGGGCAGTTCACCTATCACGGGCCCGGACAGCGTGTGGCCTATGTGATGCTCGACCTGAAGCGCCGCGAGCCGGATCTGCGCCGCTTCGTCGCCGCGCTCGAGGCCTGGCTGATCGGCACGCTCGACCAGTTCAACATCCGAGGCGAACGGCGCGAGGAACGCGTCGGCGTCTGGGTGCGCCGGCCGGAGAAGGGCGCCGGGGTCGAGGACAAGATCGCTGCGCTCGGCATCCGCGTGCGGCGCTGGGTCTCGTTCCACGGGATATCGCTGAACGTCGAGCCGGAGCTCTCGCATTTCGACGGCATCGTGCCTTGCGGCATCGCGGGCCATGGCGTGACCTCGCTGGTCGATCTCGGCCTGCCGCTGACCATGCCCGAGGTCGACAGCGTCCTGCGGGCGCAGTTCGAGCAGGTTTTCGGGACGACCGTGGTGCCGGGCTGAGGCCTCTGGGGCCGTCTCGGTGCATTCACCTTCCATTGACCATAGCCGCCCATCCTCGCCGGATCGGGATTTCGGATGAGGATTATGATGAGAGCGATATTCTTCGCCGGTTGCCTGGCGGCACTGCTCGGCGCTTGCACCACCACGGACCAGCGCATTGCCGGGGCCGCCGCCGGCGCCGGTACGGGCGCGCTGATCGGCGGGCCGATCGGCGCGGTGGCGGGCGGAGCAATCGGGGCGGTCTCGGCCCCGACGGTGACCCGCTCGGTCCGGCGCATGCGCGACTAGAGCGCGCAGTTTCGCGCACGGTGCGCCTTGGCAGGGGCGCCGGTTGGCGTTTTCCGCGCGCCGCGCCATAACCCCGAGGAGAGATTTCGCCAGGGAGCGCGTCGTGCCGGTCATCGAAAGCAAGGTCGACCTGAATTCGGCCGAGACGCGCGCCAATGCCGAGGCCTGGGCCGTGCTGCGCGGCGAACTGCAGGAGCGCCGCGCCACCGCCGCGCTCGGCGGCAATGAGCGCTCGCGCGAACGCCATACCTCGCGCGGAAAGCTTCTGCCGCGGGAGCGCGTGCTGCGCCTGCTCGATCCGGGCTCCGCTTTCCTCGAGATCGGCTCGCTCGCCGCCTATGACATGTACGAGAAGGACGTGCATGGCGCCGGCATGATCGCCGGCATCGGCCGTGTCGCCGGGCGCGAGGCGATGGTGGTCTGCAACGACGCGACCATCAAGGGCGGTACCTACTACCCGATGACGGTCAAGAAGCATCTGCGGGCGCAGGAGATCGCGCGCGAGAACAACCTGCCCTGCATTTATCTGGTCGATTCCGGCGGCGCCAACCTGCCGCACCAGACCGAGGTCTTCCCGGATCGCGAGCATTTCGGCCGGATTTTCTACAACCAGGCGACATTGTCCGGGCTCGGCATCCCGCAGGTCGCGGTGGTGATGGGCTCCTGCACCGCCGGCGGCGCCTATGTGCCGGCGATGTCGGACGAGACGATCATCGTCAAGAACCAGGGCACGATCTTCCTCGGCGGTCCGCCGCTGGTGAAGGCGGCGACCGGCGAGGTGGTCTCGGCCGAGGATCTCGGCGGCGCCGACGTCCACGCCCGGCTTTCCGGCGTCGCCGACCATTATGCCGGCGACGACACCCATGCGCTGGCAATCGCCCGGCGCATCGCCGGCAACTTCAACAGCGTGAAGCGCCCCGATATCGACCTCGCCGAGAGCGTCGAGCCGCTCTATGCGGCCGAAGAGCTCGAAGCCGTCGTCCCGACCGATCTGAAGAAGCAGTACGACATCCGCGAGGTCATCGCCCGGCTGGTCGACGGCTCGGAGTTCGACGAGTTCAAGCGCCTCTACGGCACGACGCTGGTCACCGGCTTTGCCCGCATCCACGGCATCCCGGTCGGCATCATCGGCAATAACGGCATCCTGTTCTCTGAGAGCGCGCTGAAGGGGGCGCATTTCATCGAGCTGTGCTGCCAGCGCCGGATTCCGCTGCTCTTCCTGCAGAACATCACCGGCTTCATGGTCGGGCGCGATTTCGAGACGCGCGGCATCGCCAAGGACGGCGCCAAGCTCGTCACCGCCGTCGCCTCGGCAAGGGTGCCGAAGATCACCGTGCTGGTCGGCGGCTCGTTCGGCGCCGGCAATTACGGCATGTGCGGCCGGGCCTATTCGCCGCGCTTCCTGTTCTCCTGGCCGAATTCGAAGATCTCGGTGATGGGCGGCGAGCAGGCGGCGAGCGTGCTCGCGACGGTGCGCGGCGACAATCTCGAAGCAGCCGGCAAGCCCTGGTCGGCCGAGCAGGCCGAGGCCTTCAAGGCACCGATCCGCGAACAGTTCGAGGCCGAGGGTTCGCCCTATTACGCGACGGCCCGGCTCTGGGACGACGGCATCATCCTGCCCTCGGAAACCCGGCGCGTGCTGGCGCTCGCCTTCTCGGCCTGCCTCAATGCAGAGATCCCCGAGACCCGCTTCGGCGTCTTCAGGATGTGAAAAAGGCGCGGCGGTTTCCCGCCGCGCCTTCTGTCCCGCGAAATGCGGGGCTCAGTTCTTGGCGAGCCCGAGATCCTTCAGCACGCTGTTGCCGCGCTCGGTGAACGCCTTGACATAGGCGGCGAACTCTTCCGGCTTGTCCCAGATCGGGGTGATGCCGCGATCGGCCATGCCTTTGCGGACGTCCTCGCGCTGCATGGTGCGCTGAGCGGCCTCGAACAGGATCTTGCGGCGGTCGGCCGGGATGCCCTTCGGCGCCGAGAGGGCGAACCAGTTCTCGTAGACCCAGTCGAGCCCGGCTTCCTTGGCGCTCGGCACGTCCGGGAAGTTCGGATGGCGCTCATTGGTCATCAAGAGGATGGTGCGCACGCGGCCGGCATCGAGCATGCCCTTGGCCTCGATCGGCGAGCCCGTGAAGACGGTGATGCCGCCGGCGACGAGATCCTGCAGGGCAGGGGCGCCGCCATTGCTCGGCACCCAGCGCACCGCGTCCGGCGCGATGCCGGCCGCCTTGAGCAGGCCGCCCGAAGCGATGTGCCAGGAGCCGCCGACGCCGGTGCCCGAGGCCATCATCGTGCCCTTCGGGTTTTCCTTCGCCGCCTTCAGATAGTCAGCGACGGTCTTGTAGGGGCTGTCGGCCTTGACGGTGATGCCGGCGGGGATCACCGAGACGCGCGAGAAGAAGTCGATGCTCTCCGGAGTGAGGTCGCCGAGGCCGAGCGTCTTGAAGAAGGAGATTTCGGGGCTGGCGCCGCCGACGGTGTAGCCATCGGGGGCAGCGTTCGCGATCGCGGTGTGGCCGGTGATGCCGCCGCCGCCGGTGCGGTTGACGACGTTGACCGGCTGCTTCAGCTCGGCCTCGAAGCCGGCCGCGAAGATTCGCATCACCGCATCCATGCCGCCGCCGGCGGCCCACGGCACGATCAGCTGGACCGGGCGATCCGGAAAAGCGAAAGCCGGGCCGGCGGCGAGCGCCAGCGTTGCCAGGGCCAAAGCGGCCTTGCGGAAACTCTTCATGGTCGACCTCCCAAATGCGTCGAGAATTCTTGTATGCAATTCGTAAAGCGCTCGCGTCGCGCCGGCAAGTCGGTATGCGGAATTTTGTATGCAGGATAAGGAGGCGATGCGATTGCGCGTCGCCTGCAGCATTCCGGCTGGTTACCCGAGCGCGGCCGCGCCAGGATTGTCCTCAGGTACAATAGCGCGACGATCCCGATCGGGCGCCATCTTCAGATGTCCGCGGCCCCGCGAGCCGGGTCATGGGGATCGAGACTGCGTGCGGCTCTCGTGACGGGCGCGGCCCGCCGTGCCGCCGGCACACTCGGCTCATGGAGCGTCTTCTCGCCCGTCGAACCCGCGATGACGCGATACCCGCGCTGCTTCGGGAGGCCTGCCGATGTGGATTCTGATGTACGTCTTCTCGTACTCGGTCAGCCCGGTCGCGACGAGCGACCGGGCCGAGTGGCGGCTTCAGCCGACGGTCGTCTTCCAGGAATTCACCACCGAGGATCGGTGCCGGTCGGCAAAGTCGAAGCTTGAGGAGAGCCTGAAACAGGCGGGCGTGAAGCTCAAAAGCGCGCTCGGCGACCTCCAGGCCGTCGGCAAGATCGGTCCGCAGGAGATCATCATAGCCTATGAGGTCGACTGTCTTCCGAAGTAGCTTTCGGCCGCGGCCGTCCATCTCATTGCGGGAGAACCGGGATGCTTCAGATCGATCTGCTCGGTGACGATGGCATCGTGGTCCTGACCCCGCACGGGGCCCTCGAAAGCGGCGATTTCGAGCGCCTGTCGGGTGTGGTCGACCCCTATCTTGCCGCGAATGGGACGCTCAAGGGCCTGATGGTCGACGCGGCGTCGTTTCCCGGCTGGGACGGCATCGGGGCATTGATCTCGCATGTGAAGTTCGTGATGGGTCACCACCGCCGGGTCGCGCGCGTCGCCGTGGTTTCGGACAGCGAGCTTCTCAAGCTCGCGCCCCATGTCGCGAAGCACTTCGTGGCGGCAGAGGTCCGCCAGTTTCCATCGGGAGACAAGGCGCTCGCTCTGGGATGGCTGAAAGGAGCCATGCCGGCTCAGCCTTAGGCGGCGCCGTTGCCCGCGCATGCGGCGCCCGCGATCTGCCTGGGCCTGTGAACCCGCCTGAAACCGCGCTCCCGGCCGCCGCCGGCTCTGTGAGCTACGTCACGGAACGGCGTTCGAAACGGGGGCAGGTTTCGGCGGCAGGGGGCGCAAACACCCATTACGGGGAGGAGAGCCTATGTCTTCCCACAAGCTCACGACACTGGCGGCCGGACAGAAGAGCATCGCGACCGCGGCCATCGAGGCGCTTGCCTCGCAGCTGCGCGGCAGCATCCTGGACGAAAGAGATGCAGGCTATGACGAGGCGCGCGCGATCTGGAACGGCATGGTCGATCGCCGGCCCGGCCTGATCATCCGCTGTGCCGACGTCGGCGATGTCGTCAGCGCCGTCCGCTTCGCGCGCGACAACGAATTGCTGGTTTCGGTGCGGGGCGGCGGCCATGGCATCGCCGGAAACGCGGTCTGCGATGGCGGTCTGATGATCGACCTCTCGCAGATGAAGTCGATCCGCGTCGATGCCGCCGCGCAGCGCGCCTGGGTCGCACCCGGCGCGACACTCGCCGATCTCGACCGGGAAACGCAGGCCTTCGGGCTGGTGGTGCCGACCGGTATCAATTCGACCACCGGCATTGCCGGGCTGACGCTCGGCGGCGGCTTCGGCTGGCTCACGCGGAAGCTCGGCCTGACCTTGGACAATCTCGAGTCGGTCGAGGTTGTGACCGCCGATGGCGAGCTCCGGCGCGCCAGCGAGACGGAGAATCCGGAGCTGTTCTGGGCGCTGCGCGGCGGCGGCGGCAATTTCGGGGTGGTGACGGGCTTCGTGTTCCGGCTGCACAAGCTCGGAAACGAGGTGTTCTCCGGCCTCGTCGTGCATCCCATGAGCGCGGCGGAGTCGGTGCTGAAGGCCTATCGCCAGGCGCTAGAGGTCTCGCCCGATGAGCTGACCTGCTGGGCGGTGATGCGGCAGGCGCCGCCGCTGCCGTTCCTGCCGGCGGAGTGGCACGGCAAGGAGGTGCTGATCCTCGCCATGTGCTGGTGTGGCGATATGGCCGAGGGCGAGAAGGCGACGGCCCGGCTGCGTTCGATCGGCAAGCCGATCGCGGACGTGGTGAGCCCGCACCCGTTCACCGGCTGGCAGCAGGCCTTCGATCCGCTGCTCGCCCCCGGCGCCCGCAACTACTGGAAGAGCCACGACTTCGCCGAGCTCTCGGACGCGACGATCGGGCTCCTGACCGGCGCCATCGGCCGTCTGCCCGGCCCGGAATGCGAGGTCTTCATCGCGCATGTCGGCGGCGCGGCCGGGCGGGTGGCGAAGGACGCGACGGCGTTCCCGCAGCGCAGCTCGCATTTCGTGATGAACGTGCATGCGCGCTGGCGCGAGAAGAGCGACGACCAGAAGTGCATCGGCTGGGCGCGGGAACTCTTCGAAGCCGCAAAGCCCTATTCGGTCGGCACCGCCTATATCAACTTCATGCCTGCCGACGAGGGCGACCGCGTCCGGGAGGCCTATGGCGCGAGCTACCAGCGCCTCGCCGAGCTGAAGCGCCGCTACGACCCGTCGAACCTGTTCCGCATGAACCAGAACGTGACACCGGTTGCGGGGCGGCGGGCGGCGTGAGCATCGCGAGCTGACCGGAAGAAACGCAGGCCGTCCCGGGCGACTGCAAGGAGACCCGGGACCCATGCCCGAGCTTCGATCGGAAAGGCTCCGGAATGGGTCCCGGATCTCCGCTCCGCTGCGTCCGGGATGACTAAGGCCGCGCCGCTAGAGCGTTTTTCGATCGGACTGAGCCGTCATTGCGAGCGATAGCGAAGCAATCCAGGGGGAGCAGTGCTCTACGCCCCCCTGGATTGCTTCGTCGCTTTGCTCCTCGCAATGACGGGCCTGCATACTCACGCCAGAACGAACGCCTCGTGGATGGCGCTCTGCACGCCGCCGCCCATCACCGGGCCGCCGCCGGCGACATGGATCGCGTCGCCGACCAGGGCGGCGCCGAGGCCGTGGCGCGGGGTCAGCATCGGGGCGTACTGCTCCCAACCATCGCTGGCGGGATCATAGGCCTCCATCTGACCGAAGACGCGGTTGGTGCCTTCGCCGCCCATCACGAAGACTTTTCCGCGATAGAGCACGGCGCCGTGCCCGGAGCGGGCGGTCGGCAGCGGGTTGCGCGGCGCCCATTTGTCGGTCGCCGGATCATAGGCGTGATGCAGGTTGGAGTTGGTGTGGAAGCTATCGACCCGCCCGCCGATGACATGGATCAGATTGCCGATGGCCAGCGTGCCGGTGTGGTCGCGCGCCGTCGGCATCGGCGTCCGCTCGCTCCACTTATCGGTCTTGGGATCGTAGACGCGGTGCCAGTTGACCGAGGTCTTGGTGTCGGTGGTGTCGCCGATCGCGCCGCCGATCGCGTATAGCAGGCCGTTCAGCCCGACGATCGCGGCCGAGCCGACCGGGCGGGGCAGGGGCGCGATCTCGGCCCATTTGTCGGTCTTGGGATCGTAGACGAAGCAGCGCGGATGCGGCTTCCGGTTCTGCTCGAGGAAGCCGCCGATGGCGTAGAGCCTGCCGTCGAGGAAGGCGACGCCGACATGGTTGGCGCCCTGCGGCAGCGGCGCGCCGTCGCTCCACTTGTCGGCCTTCGGGTCGTAGACGTGGTGATAGGGCCGGTCGGTGCGCTGCTCGCCATAGCCGCCGACGATGTGCATGCGGTCTTCATGTGCGGCCGCCCAGGCCATTTCCGAACGGGGCAGCGGCAGCAATGCCTTGGGCTGCCAGCGGCCGGGATTGGCAGCCTTCGGCGCGGGGGAATCGAAGACGTTCTGCGAGTCCGCCAAGGCCGGCTTCGGGATGCGGCCGGGTTGGTTCAGCCGCTCGTAATGGCCACCATGATGCTCGTGGCCCGGTTGCTGGGCGAGCGCCGGCGCGACAAGGCTCGCGGCTCCGGCTGCGATGAAACCGCGGCGGCTCAGGCTGGTCATGGCGCTTCCTCCCTCGCTAGAAGAGTAAGGCAGACGTTGCGGCAGGCAAGTGAAAGGGCGGAGCCGGTCTGCTGGAAAAGCAGTTCCGCATACTGCATACGCTGCTATGGTCCTGCCGCCTGAAACGGTTGAAAACACGGGAAACGCGAGGATACGCATGTCTGGGCACAACAAGGTCGCCATCATCACCGGTGCCGGTTCCGGCGTCGGCCGGGCCGTCGCCATCGCCTTCCTGAAGGACGGCTACCGCACGGTGCTCGCTGGGCGCCGCACTGATGCGCTGGAAGAGACGATCAAGCTCTCGGGCGTGCCGGCCGCGCAGGGGCTGGCGGTCTCGACCGATGTGACCGACAAGAAGTCCGTCGAGGCGCTCTTCGCCAAGACCAAGGAGAAGTTCGGCCGCGTCGACGTGCTGTTCAACAATGCCGGCGTCAATGCGCCTGGCGGCGTGCTGCTCGAGGACCTGTCGCTGGAGGACTGGCAGAAGGTGGTCGACACCAACCTGACCGGCCCGTTCCTGTGCACGCAGGAAGCCTTCAAGGCGATGAAGTCGCAGGAGCCGCGCGGCGGGCGCATCATCAACAACGGCTCGATCTCGGCGCAGGTGCCGCGGCCGAACTCGGCCGCCTACACCGCGACCAAGCACGCGATCTCCGGCCTGACCAAGACCGCCTCGCTCGACGGGCGGAAGTACGACATCGCCGTCGGGCAGGTCGACATCGGCAATGCGCTGACCGAGATGGCCAAGAAGATGACCACCGGCGTGCCGCAGCCGGACGGCTCGATCAAGGTCGAGCCGGTGATGGATGTCGACCATGTCGCGACGACCGTGCTGCACATGGCCGGCCTGCCGCTCGAGGCCAACATCCTCTTCGTCACCGTGATGGCGACCAAGGCCCCGCTCGTCGGGCGTGGTTGAGGCTGCTTGACCGATCCGCTGTCGTCATGGTCGGCCTCGTGCCGACCATCCACGTCTTGCGACGGGCGGATTTTCCGCGACACTGGGCGAGGTGGCTCGGGAGCGCCTCGCATGTCGGCTTTCGATGCGTCGGAACGCGATGACGACGTGGATGCCCGGGACAGGCCCGGGCATGACGGGGAGGGCGCTGGCGCTCGCAATCACAGCGAGCCCGGCCATGCGGCGCCTGTCGATCCCCGTATCGGCCGCGCCTACCGTCTGACGATCTGGGCGATCGCGCTCGGCATCCTGATCTTCGCGGCCCTCGTCGTCGCCTGGGCGCTCGCCATCGGCAACAGCCAGCTGCTCAAGGACGGTGTCGACTGGGTCTACGACGTCGCGCTCTACGGCATCGCGGCGCTGGTCTTCGGCCGCGACGGACGGGCGGAGAAGCTCGCCGCGCTCGGCATCGGCGCAGTGATCGCAGTCGCCGGCCTGCACACGCTCTATGATCTCTGGGACAAGATCCTGCGGCCGCGGCCGATCGAGCTCTTCACGCTCGGCTTCTCGGCGGGAAGCGCGATCCTGATTGCCTATCTGATCGTGCTCGCGCTCTGGCGCTTCCGGCGCGAACCCAACCCTGTGATCAAGGCGACCTGGCTTTCGAGCCGCAACGACACGATCTCGACCACCGGCTTCGCGCTGGTCGGGCTTGCGGCGAGGCTCGCGCCGGTGCGCTGGCCGGAATACCTGCTCGACCTCGTCGTCGCCGGCCTCTGCTTCCAGGCGAGCTGGGCGATCTGGCGGGCAACCAGACAGTCGCAGGCCCCGACGAAAGCCTCGACCTGACTTAGTTGGCCTGTCGTCCCGGGCGACCGGAGGGAGACCCGGGATCCATTCCGGAACCTTTCCGATTGGCGTTCCGGAATGGATCCCGGCTCTTCGCTTCGCTTCGGCCGGGATGACCTCTTGGGGCTGATGAGGCGGTGGCTTGAGAAGAAATTTCTCCTCCAACCAAGGTCGTACGACTGCCTTCTTCCGCCTTGATAGCAAACAAAAAAATCCTGTCCGGCTTCTCTTGGGCGGGGTGTGGCGAAATCATGGCGGCTCCGATTTCACGCCGATCCAGCCCGCGAAAACCGGCTGGTCGGCAGCAAGGAGCCGAGAATGTCCGTGATTTCCCTTCTTCGCCGCGGCGCCCTGGCGCTGGCTGCGGGCCTCTTGGCCAGCACCGCCGCCTTCGCCCAGTCGGGGCCGCTCGTCACCACCGAGTGGCTCGAGAAGAACCTGAGCGATCCCAAGGTCCGCATCGTCGAGGTCAGCGTCGAGCCGGGCGTCTATGAGCGCGGCCATATCCCGGGCGCCCAGAACGTCGTCTGGCACACCGATCTCGTCGAGACCGTCTCGCGCGACATCGCAAGCCCGGAGAAATTCCAGGCGCTCGCCCGCAAGCTCGGCGTCGACAAGGATACGACCGTCGTCCTCTACGGCGACAGCAACAACTGGTTCGCCGCCTGGGGCGCCTGGGTGTTCGACATTTACGGCCTGCGCGACAATGTGAAACTGCTCGATGGCGGCCGCAAGAAGTGGGAGCTGGAGAAGCGCCCGGTCGCGACCAACCCCGTCGCAGTCAAGGCCTCGGCCTTCACCGTCGCCGAGCCGAACCGCAAGCTGCGCGCCCGGCTGACCGATGTCGTCGCGACCGTCGAGAAGAAATCCGACGCCCGCATCCTCGACATCCGCTCGCCCGACGAGTTCTCCGGCAAGGTCATCGCGCCGGCCGGCTTCCAGGAACTGGCGCTGCGCGCCGGCCATATCCCGGGCTCGGTCAACGTCGCCTGGGCGCGGGCGGTCAACCAGGCCGACGGCACGATCAAGCCGGTCGAGGAGCTGAAGAAGCTCTATGCCGAGGCCGGCATCGACGGTTCGAAGCCGGTGATCACCACCTGCCGCATCGGCGAGCGCTCGAGCCATACCTGGTTCATCCTCTCGCGCGTGCTGGGCTACCAGGTCGCCAACTATGACGGCTCGTGGACCGAATACGGCAATGTCGTCGGGCTGCCGATCAGCAACCCGGCCGGCACGGTCTGGACCGGCAAGTAAGCGGCGGCTCCAGAGCCATGAGCATTTCCGACGATGGCGGCGCGCTCGACTATGAGCAGGCGCGCCGGCAGAGCGGGGCGGCGGAGGCGAGCACGCTTCCGCCGCTGCGCCTTTTCATTGCGGCCGCCGTTCTGATCGGCCTTGCCGCGGCGATCCACTTCGTCGGCCGCCATGCCGAGCCGGCGACGCAGCTGCAGCTTTCGCTGATCCTCGGCGTCGCCTTCGGTTTCGTGCTGCAGCGCTCGCGCTTCTGCTTCTTCTGCATCTGGAAGGACTGGCTCGACCGGCGTGATCCGCAGGGATTGCTCGGCATCGTCGCGGCGCTCGCGGTCGGGCTCGTCGGTTACACGCTGATCTACGGCGCCTGGCTGCCCGACCCGTCGGGGACGCGCCTGCCGCCGACGGCGCATATCGGCCCGGTCGGCCCGGCGCTGCTGCTGGCGGGCCTCGCCTTCGGCGCCGGCATGGCGATCTCGGGCTCCTGCATCAGCGCCCATCTCTATCGGCTGGGCGAGGGCTCGCCGACCTCGCCCTTCGCGCTGATCGGCGCGGTCGGCGGCTTCATCCTCGGCTTCCTGAGCTGGAACCCGCTCTATCTCGGCGCGATCTCTGAATCGCCGGTACTGTGGCTGCCGCGCCAGCTCGGCTATGGCGGCGCGCTGATCGCCGGGCTCGCGGTGCTCGCCGGGCTGGCCTACTGGCTGCTGCGCACCGGTCGCCCCGCTCCGGCTCCCGCCGCTCAGCATGCCGCCAACGACCCGCTGGCCGCGATCTTCCTGCGGCGCTGGCCCGCCTGGCTCGGCGGGCTCTTCGTCGGGCTGATCGGCATCGCCGCCTATCTGCGCCTGTCGCCGCTCGGTGTCACCGCCGAGATCGGCTCGCGCTCGCGCCAGCTCGCGGCGCATTTCGAGCTGCTGCCGTCCCGTCTCGAAGGGCTCGACAGCTTCCGTGGCTGCGCCACCGCGATCCGCGACGCGCTGCTGACCCCGAACGGCTTGTTCATCGCCGGCATCGTCGCCTCGGCCTTTGCGGCCGCGCTGGCCGCCGGCGAGTTCAAGCCGAAGCGTCCCGATGGCGGCCATGTGCTGCGCGGGCTCATCGGCGGGGCGCTGCTCGGCTGGGGCACGGTGATTGGGCTCGGTTGCACGGTCGGCACGCTGCTCTCCGGCATTTCGGCCGGCGCGGTCTCGGGCTGGGTCTTCGGCATCGGGCTGCTCGTCGGGACGACGCTGACGCTGAAGCTCGGGCGGAGGCTGCGCCTGCTGGCCTGAGGTGCCGACCCCATGAACGCGGCGCTTCCCGTCATTGCGAGGAGGCTTCAGCCGACGAAGCAATCCAGGGGCGGCAGAGCGTGTCCGCCTGGATTGCTTCGCTGGGCGCGCAATGACGGTGAGGTTCCGGTGCAAGCGCCCATCCGCACCCTGCGCAACATGGCGCAGACAAGGGCCGCGGCTGGGCTATAACGGGGCATCGGTTCGAGGATGTCCCATGTCGATTGCCGCCAAACTGCCCTCCATCCTGATCGCCAATCGCGGCGAGATCGCCTGCCGGGTGATCCGCACCGCCAAGCGGCTCGGCCTGCGGACCATCGCGGTCTACTCCGACGCCGATGCGCAGGCGCTGTTCGTCGAGATGGCTGACGAGGCCTATCGGATCGGCCCGGCGCTGGCGCGCGAGAGTTATCTCGACGCCGACAAGATCCTCGCGGTCGCCAAGGAGGCCGGCGCGGCCTGCATCCATCCGGGCTATGGTTTCCTCTCCGAGAACGCCGATTTCGCTGATGCCTGCGCCGCCGTCGGCATCGTCTTCGTCGGCCCTCCGGCCTCGGCGATCCGGGCCATGGGCCTGAAGGACGCGGCCAAGGCGCTGGTCGAGAAAGCCAATGTTCCGGTCGTTCCGGGCTATCACGGCGCCGAGCAGGGCGTCGATTTTCTCGCCAAGGAAGCCGAGCGCATCGGCTATCCCGTGCTGATCAAGGCGGTCGCCGGCGGCGGCGGCAAGGGTATGAAGAAGGTCGACCGGCCTGAGGACTTCGCCGATGCGCTCTCCAGCGCCCAGCGCGAGGGCAAGAACGCCTTCGGCGATGCGCGGGTGCTGGTCGAGAAATACGTGCTCTCGCCGCGCCATGTCGAAATCCAGGTCTTCGGCGACAGCCATGGCAATGTCGTCCATCTCTATGAGCGCGATTGCTCGCTGCAGCGCCGCCACCAGAAGGTGATCGAGGAAGCCCCTGCGCCGGGCATGACGCCGGAGGTGCGTGCCGCCATGGGCAGAGCGGCGACGGAGGCGGCCAAGGCGGTCGGCTATGTCGGGGCCGGCACGGTCGAGTTCATCGCCGATGGGCGAGAGGGGCTGAAGGCCGACCGCTTCTACTTCATGGAGATGAACACCCGTCTCCAGGTCGAGCATCCCGTCACCGAGGCGATCATCGGACTCGATCTGGTCGAGCTCCAGCTCAAGGTCGCGGCGGGCGAGCGGCTCGGCTTCGCGCAGGAGGATGTGCGCGCGGAAGGGCACGCCGTCGAGGCGCGGCTTTATGCCGAGGATCCGGAGAAGGGCTTCCTGCCTTCGACCGGCAAGCTCTGGGCGCTGCAATTCCCGCAGAGCGAGGACATCCGCATCGACACCGGCGTCGAGGCCGGCGATTCCGTGACGCCGTTCTACGATCCGATGATCGCCAAGGTGATCGCCCATGGCCGCACCCGCGACGAGGCGCTCGACCATCTCGCCTTCGCGCTCGGCGAGACGATCGTCGCCGGCCCGCGCACCAATCTCGCCTTTCTGAAGAAGCTCGCCGAGGCGGAGGGCTTCCGGAAGGGGCCGTTCGACACCGGCTTCATCGACCGCAACATCACGGCGCTGGGAGCCGAGCCGCAGCCGCTCGACGCGGCCGCGGTCGCGGCTGCGGCGCTGCAGCTCGAGGAGGAGCGCCAGCTCGCCGGGCTAGAGGCCGCGGCGGTCCGGGCCGAGGGCGAGGCGCGCTCGCCCTGGCTGGATCCGGACGCTTTCTCGCTGATGCCGCGCCCGGCGCTTGGCCTGCCGCTGCTGGTCGATGGCGAGCGCATCGAGGCGAAGATCGAGTGGAGCGGCGACGATGCTCGCGTCTCGCTGCCGGGCCACCCGTTGCCAGAGGGAGAGCATGAGGTGACCTTGGCTCGGGCCGAGGGCGGCACCTATCTCGCCTTGCATCGCGGCCGGCAGACGGCGGTCGCGCTGTTCGACCCGTTCAGCGTCGATCTCGACGCGGTCGGCGGTTCGGGCGGCGTGATCAAGGCGCCGATGCACGGCAAGCTGATCGCGCTCTTCGTTCGGGCGGGCGAAGCGGTGGTGAAGGGCCAGCGCCTCGCCATCGTCGAGGCGATGAAGATGGAGCACGTGCTGACCGCCCCGCGCGACGGCACCGTCACCGAGCTCGGCGCCGAGCCGGGTGCGCAGGTGGCGGAAGGCGCGAAGGTCGTCGTGCTCGGGGAGTGAGGTACTCACCGCTGCCGGCAGAGGCGCGGGGAACCCTCTCCCGAAAGGAGAGGGCAGGGTGAGGTGTAGGCCGTCTGACCAGTTCCGCGGGGCCTGACCGCGCGATTGGGTTCACGCCAACGTTTTCAGTCCGAACACCTCACCCCTACCCCTCTCCTTCCAGGAGAGGGGAGCCCGCGCCGATATGCTCAGCGCGGCGCGCGGAACGACGGTGCTAACCCGCATCCAGCGCCACGATCGCCCGCTCCGCCACGGCAAAATTGACCTCCGCCAGCGGGTCCTCGTCGCCGAGGAACCAGGTGGCCGAGAGCCCGCACCAGGCCAGGATCCATTTCAGCAGGCGCTCCCGCTCCAGCCCGGACTTCGCCAGCACGATCTCCAGCCGGCGCTCGAAACGGCCGGGCACGGTGGCGACCGGGGGATCGGGATCGGCGAGATCGGGATCGCAGAACAGGATGGTGTATTCGAAGGCGCGGTCGCCGATTACCGATTTCGGGTCGATGGCGAGCCAGCCGCGCGCGCCGAAATCGAGCACATTGTCATGGTGCAGGTCGGCATGCAGAGGCACGATCTCGCGCTGCGCCGCGAGCAGCTCCGCGGCTGACGCAGCCGAGCGGGCGAGGATGCCGCCGCGCTCCCGCGCCATCGGGAAGAGCGCCGCGAACCAGGTTTCGAGCGGGATCAGGCCCGACGGCGCCGGGCCGCGCGGCTTCTGCAAGGCGGCGATGGCGTCGCAGAGGATCGCGGTCGCCTCATCGTCGCCCTCCGCGCCGCTGCGGGCCATCGCGGCGAGCGAGCGCGGGCCGGTGGCACGCTCGATCAGCATGGCATCACCCGAGTCGGAGCGAGCGAGCAGGCGGGCGGCGCCGTCGCCGTTCCAGTATTCCAGCGGCAGGTAGCCGAGGCGCTCGTCGGGCGAGTCCGGCAGCTTCAGCATGGCCGGCTCTTCGCCGCGCCGGACCGG
Organism: Allobosea rubneri; assembly: GCF_032464875.1. Taxonomy (NCBI): domain Bacteria; kingdom Pseudomonadati; phylum Pseudomonadota; class Alphaproteobacteria; order Hyphomicrobiales; family Alloboseaceae; genus Allobosea; species Allobosea rubneri. The sequence continues at coordinate 8,243 of NZ_JAWDID010000044.1, read as the reverse complement.
CAGTAGGCGGCTGGAATGCGTGGTGATCGGCGCGCCATCTGGGACGAGTCCCCAGCGCGCCAGCAAGGGCGCATATTCTGCGGGCTGCACGGTCACGGCTCAGCTCATCTGCGACCGGTTACGGCCGATCAGCGGGTATTGCTCGGCTTCGTAGATCTGGCCGGAGACCGGGGCGCTGTCGTCCGAGAGCCAGAAGGCGGTATGGGCGGCGATCTCCTCGGGCTGCATCAGCCGGCCGGTCGGCGCGAACAGGGCGGAGACGTCCTTCTCCCAGCCGGCTTTTCGGCCATGGCGCTGCTGCGTCGCGTCCTCGTTGGCGGTGAAGGTCCAGCCGACATTGAGCTGGTTGACGCGGATGCGCTCGCTGCCGAGCGCGTCGGCGAGATTGCGCGTCATCGTGGTCAGCGCGCCCTTGGACATCGAATAGACCGTGAGGTCGGACTGGCCGCAGAGCGCGTTGATCGAGCCGACGGTGACGATGGCGCCGCCCGATTTCTGCAGACGGAAGGCGCGGATCGCGGCCTCGGCGCAGAGCAGGGGCGCGCGGGTGTTGATGGCGAAGACATGGTCGAAGAAGGCGGCGGTGCTCTCGCCGATGACGCCGCGCGGATAGATGCCGGCATTGTTGACGAGCCCGTCGATGCGGCCGAAGGCCTGCCGCGTCGCGTCGACCAGCACCTGCGCCGTCGCCGGCTCGGCAAGGTCGCCGGCGACCCCGTGGCAGCCGGTGCCGAGCTTGCTGCAGGCGGCCTTGACCTCGCTCTCGTCGCGGCCATGGATCAGGACCCTCGCGCCCTCGGCGAGGAGCCGCCGCGCCATTGCGTGGCCGATTCCGGCTGAGGAACCGGTGACGAGAATGGCCTTGCCTGCGAGTCCTTGCATCAAGAAGCTCCGAAATCGGGAGAGGGAGGACGGGATGATCGTGAATCGGATCGTGGCGAATATTGCAACCGAGGATCCCGAGCGGGCGCGCCAATTCTATGGCGAGATCCTCGGCCTGAAGCGGGTGATGGACCATGGCTGGATCGTGACCTACGCGGCGGAGGGCAATTCGGCGCCGCAGGTCAGCTTCGCCAGGCAGGGCGGCGCCGGTGCGCCGGTGCCGGACATCTCGGTCGAGGTCGACGATCTCGACATGGTCCACAAACGCGTGCTCGCGGCCGGCATAGCTGTCGAATACGGCCCGGCGGAGGAGGACTGGGGCGTGCGGCGCTTCTTCGTGCGCGACCCGTTCGGCAAGCTGGTCAACATCCTGGCGCATCGCCGCTGACGCGCCGCTCGCCGGCCGGCGGCACTGGCCCGGCCGCGGCAACATGCTCCAGCGCGGGGGCTGTGGAGAAGGCGCGCCGTGGCTGGCCCGCCGCTTCCTGCGGGACTAGGCTGCAGGACCATGCCGCTTCATCTGCTCAAACTCTGCGTCGGCGCCGAATCGATCAGCGATCTCGAGGAATGGATCGCCGAGCGGCAGGCGCAGCGCCGCGCCCGGGGCGAGCCGGCCGAACAGCTGCACACCACCCGCATGGTGCCGAAGCGCATCGAGGAGATCGTCTCCGGCGGTTCGCTCTACTGGGTGATCAAGGGCCAGCTCAGCGCCCGCCAGCGGCTGATCGACATCCGGCCCTTCACCGACGGGGAGGGAATCGGCCGCTGCCATCTCGTGATGGAGCCGGTGGTCGTGCCGGTCGAGCCCAGGCCGTACCGGCCATTTCAAGGCTGGCGCTACCTGCAGGACAAGGACGCGCCGCGCGACATCGATGGCGGCAGCGGCGATCTCGGCGCCATGCCAGAGCAGATGCGGCGCGAACTCGCGGAACTCGGGCTGCTCTAGGCCCGAGAGCGCGCAATTGCTTCGCAGCACGGTAGCCGGCTGGCATTCGCGCGATACCGTGAGCAATGACCGAACCGCAATTCAGCGTTTGACTTGCGCCGGGGGACGCGGGAGGCTCCGAGCGCGAGCCTTCAAGAAACGGCGACGCGGATAAGGGAGCGAATACCATGAAGTCCATTCATGTGCTGTCGGCCGCTGCGATCCTCTCTCTCGCCGCGTCCTTCGAGGCTTCGGCGGCGCCGGTTGTTCCTGCATCGACGATCGCTGTGCCCGAAGTCGTGGAGTTCGCCCAGTATCGCGGCGGGGTCGCCAGGCGTGGGGTCGCGGTCGGGCCCAGGGGCGGTGTCGTCGCCGGGCGGGGTTATGCCGCGCGCGGCCCGGCGGGAGCCGTCGCCGGCAGGGGCTATGTCGCCCGTGGCCCGCGCGGCAATGTCGTCGCAGGCCGGACCGGTGCCGCCTGGGTGCGGCCGAACAACTATTGGTGGCATCCGGGAATGGCCGTCGTTTCCGGCGCTGCCGTCGGCTTCGTCGCGGCTGCAGCCGCCACGGCCTATGCGACCTCGCCGGCGCCGGCGCCGGGCTATTGCTGGTTCTATACCGACCCGCAGCGCACCCAGGGCTTCTGGGACGTGTGCCCGCGCTAGAGTCCGTTCCACCGCAAGCTGATCGGTAAAACGGTCTCTGTCTCAAAGTGAGAGCCGGCAAGGCCGGCCGAGCGCCGGTACTGAAGATGCCTGAGCCGAGAAGACGCCGATATCGACCTAACTGAATAGGCAGACGAAACGACGGGGGCGCGTTCGATGTCACGTATTGCTGCAATCCTGCTGGCCACAGTGGCGGGCTGGGCAGGTTCGGTTCAGGCCGCCGACATGGCGCCGCCGCCTGCTCCCGCCCCCATCCCTGTTCCCGATGTCGAGATTCGCCTGACGCCGTTCTTCTGGGCCTCCGGCCTCAGCGGCACTTTGGGAGCGCGTCGAAATCTGCCGACGGTCGACGTCGACGTGTCGTTCACGGACATCCTTCGCAATCTCGACTTCGCGGCGATGGTGGCGGGCGAGTACCGGAACGGTCGCTGGGGCCTTCTGGCGGACCTGACCTATGTAGCCGTATCGCTCGACCGGAGCGGCGACGTGGTCCCGCGCGCGCCCGGATATACCGGCGCGTCGCTGACCTCGAAGACGTTCACCGCTACGGCGACCGGCTTCTATCGGTTCTACGACAGCAGCTCCTTCACCGCCGACCTGGTGGCGGGCGGACGGATCTGGTCGATCTCCACCGACCTCGATCTCCAGCTCGCGGGCATCCTGCCGATTTCGGCCGGCTCCACCCATACCTGGATCGACCCGGTGGCCGGCGTTCGCGTTCACGCCGTGCTGGGCAACGGCTTCGGCCTGAGCGCCTATGGCGATATCGGCGCCGGCAGCTCGCGGCTGACCTGGGAGCTGCGCGGGACCGTCGACTACGCCTTCAATGCGAACTGGGCGATGTCGGTCGGCTACCGCCATCTCGCCGTCGATTATCGTCGCGGCGGATTCGTCTACGATACCAGCTTCAGCGGCCCGATCGCGGGCGTGTCCTACCGCTTCTAGCGAAGCGTTCGAATTGGGCCTTCCGATTTAGCGCTTTGTTATTCGGCCACCCTCTAGGTCCTCGGTTTCGACCGCTGAGCCTAGACGGTGCCTGAGTGAGACTTGCCTTCGGACTTCTGACGACGCTGGTTCTGGCGACCGGCGCATGGGCGCAGACCGCTTCCGGGCAGAGCGAGGCGCCGGTCACGGGCGCCGAGCTGAACCAGATCCTAGAGCGCCTGCAGGTTTCACTCGACGTCCGGCCGATCAGGTCCGAGGGGCAGCTCTGCCAGCAATATCGCGGCAAGGGATACGCCACCGAAGAGGCATGCCGCGACGAGGCGCGAAAATACGTCTCCGCCGCCATTGCCGGCTACCTCGTCGGCCGCAGGGTTGAAGCCGAGAAGAAGGCCGCGGAGGTCGCGCGGGCCGGGGATGCCGACAGCGCCGCGCTGTCGCCATTCTCCCTGACCGATGACGCGTTGAACAAGGCCGCGGGACCCGAGAGCTTCTCGATGTTCGGAGGGCCGTCGGTCAGGCAGAGGCTGATCGCCAGCCATCAGCGCGCCGTCGAGCCCTTCGTCAACGGCGTCGTCACCAAGGTCGAGAAGCGCATCGTCCGCGAATACGACGATGCCGGCCTCTCGAACGAGGCGCTGCAGGAAGCCAACAGCCAATGCACGCCCTGGGTCTTCCTGAGCTGCTGGGGCCCATGCCCGCGCCCGCTCGACAACCTCCCGAGGGAGGCCTGGAGCAGGCTGAAGGGTGTCTGCGAGGCCAAGAAGCGCGAGGTCAAGCCGAGGCGGTGCAAGGCTGCCGCCGAGGCCGCCGATCCCGATGGCGCCTTCGACGACCAGCGCTTCGCCGTCCACGGCAATCAGGGCCGGCTCGCCGATTTCAACTTTCCGGGATTGGTCTGCAGCGCCGGCATGGAGGGGGTGCAGGTCCGCCTGCGCCAGTCCGGCTGGATCTTCAAGAAGCGCTGGGTCGAATTCGGCGCCGTCGGCGAGGGCGACACCATCGCCATCGGCAATCTCGAGACCGTCAAGCGGCCGGACGGCGTCGAGGTCCAACTGATCAAGTCGCTCGATCGCAAGGTGGCGGCCTTCGCCGGCCCCGAAGACCTCGTGCCTTGCCTCAACATCAATGCCGGCTCCGAGGAGATGCAGGCCATGCGCGATGCGGCGCTCGGCGGCATCCTGGTCGGACTCGGCGTCGCCGAGGGCGGCGGCAGCCTCTTCGATGCGTTCCTGCGGGCGGGAAAGATCGACAAATGCCGCGCCGACATCGGCACATTCGTGAAGCAGTGACGGCTTGCTGCGCACTTGCACCGGCTTGAAGCCCATCCCCGGGGATATCCGATGAGCAGATTTGCGATGGTCGCGCTGGCGCTTCGCGCCTCGGTCGGGCTGGCCCGGCCCGGTCTCGCCCAGGCGGCCAAGGACGAGATGCAGATCCTGCGCATCAGCAAGCCGGGCGCCGAGAAGGCCAGGGTTTTCGGCTTCTGGAAGGAGCGCATCGCGGTTCTCAACAAGACCGCGCTGGTCGAGTTGAAGCCGGGGCAGAACGGCCCGTTCGACATCCTCTGGAAGGAATTCAGGGACGGCGACACCACCATCGTCGCCAGCATCCTGTTCGACGGCGGCGAGGGCGGCTGCGACATGGGCGCGAACTCGTCGAGCTCGACCCAGTCCTGGGCTGCGAACTGCCCGGCCAGGATCGTGACGATCGCGGCCGATGGCGCGCAGAGCGTCCGCGACAGCAGGGCCTGCTTCCAGTGGTTCCCGCTGGCGAGCCTGGACGACCCGCCGGAGCCCGGCGAGCGCAGCTACGCCTCCTACGATGCGGCCAAGAAGACCGTCTCGCTCGGCGTCACGGCCAAGGCGAAGTTCGTGAGAGCCTGCACGCGGAACGTCAGGCTCCCCTGAAAGCGGCGGCCGCCTAAACCGCGATGTTGTCGATCAGCCTGGTCGCGCCCAGCCTGGCCGCGACCAGGATTCGGATCGGGCCGTCGGCGAGCGAGGTCACAGGCGCCAGCGTTTCGGCGTGGCGTGCCTCGAGATAGTCGAGCTCGAAGCCGGCGGTGATAATCTCGCTCTGGGCCTCGCCGACGGCGCGGAACAGGTCATCGCGATTGCGCAGCCGTGCCGCCAGCGCCTGCATGACGCGGTGGAGCAGGGGCGCCAGCGCCCGCTCCTCGGGCGAGAGGTAGCGGTTGCGCGAGGACATTGCGAGGCCGTCGGGCTCGCGGAAGGTCGCGAGCGGCACGATCTCGATGCCGAGATCGAGATCGGCGGCCATGCGGGTCACCACCTTGAGTTGCTGGTAGTCTTTTTCGCCGAAGACGGCGAGATCGGCCCGGCTCTGGGTGAAGAGCTTGCAGCAAACCGTTGCGACACCTTCGAAATGCGTCGGGCGGAAACGGTCGTCGAGGCCGACCGCGGCCGGCCCGAGCAGCAGGATGCGCGTCGCGAAGCCCGGCGGATACATCTCCTCGACCGGCGGGAAGAAGATCGCATCGGCGCCGACGGCTTCGAGCTGGGCGCGGTCGCCCTCGAAGGTCCGCGGATACTTCTTGAAATCCTCATGCGGCGCGAACTGCGTCGGGTTGACGAAGATCGAGACGATGACGTGCTTGGCGTGCTTCTGCGCCTCGGTCACCAGCGCGATATGGCCCTGGTGCAGCGCGCCCATGGTCGGCACCAGCGCGACCTTCTCGCCAGCGGCGTGCCAACCGGCTACTGCGGCGCGCATCGCCTTGACCGACTCGAAAACCGCGACCTGCCCCATGCCGTTCCTCCCGGGCTCGGTCCGCGAAGTGGGATCACTTTCGCGCACAGACATGCCCAATCCATTGCGTCGCGCGGCTTTCGACCGCTCGACCGAAGCTGGCCAAACGGAAGGTGCGCTGCGGGACGGGTAGCAAATGCCGGCGGCGCGGCCAATATCTTCGGGACAGGCGAATCCCGGCGAGCGCGATGGCGAACGAAGACGGCAAGGCGGTAGGCAAGGCGAAGGAGACGCGGCCGAGCGAGGGCGCGGTGCGCTCGAAGCCCGGCGAGATCGATCGCTTTCTCGGCGCGGCGAAGCAGCTCGCTCCGCTCGCGACCGGCCAGGCCGGCCGGCTGGTCTTTGCGCTCGACGCCACGATTAGCCGCCAGCCGACCTGGGATCTCGCCTGCTCGCTGCAGGGCAGGATGTTCGAGGTTGCCGACAGGACCGGCGGCCTTGCGGTCCAGCTCGTCTATTTCCGCGGACTCGCCGAATGTCGCGCCTCGGGCTGGATCGGCGAGCCGCGACGCCTGACCGGGCTGATGAACGGCATCGCCTGCCAGGGCGGGCAAACCCAGATCGGCCGGGTGCTGACCCATATCCGCGACGAGGAGCGGCGGGTGCCGATCCGCGCCTTCGTCTATGTCGGCGATGCGATGGAGGAGGAGGTCGACCGGCTGTGCGCGCTCGCCGGCGAGCTCGGCCTGCGCGGAGTCCGTGGCTTCGTCTTCCAGGAAGGCTTCGACCCGGCGGCGAGCGCGGCCTTCGCCGAGATCGCGCGGCTGACCGGCGGGGCGCATGCGCGCTTCGACGCGAACGCGCCGAACTCGCTGCTCGAATTGCTGCGCGGCGCCGCCGCCTATGCCAGCGGCGGCCGCGAGGCCCTGCTGCGGTTGGCGGGCAACAGCCCGGCAGCCCAGGGATTGCTGACGGCGATGGAGGGCCGCAGATCGTGACGCTGCTTTACGGCATTGCCGCCGTCATCCTGGTCTGGTGGCTGTCGAAGCTGTTCGCCGGCGCTGACCCGAAGAAGCTGGTCAAGCTGGGCAAGGTCATCGGCGGCACGGCGACGCTCGGCATCGCGGCGCTGATGATGCTGCGCGGGCGCCTCGACATGGCGATCTTCATGGGCGGTCTCGGCGCCTGGCTGCTCGGCTGGAGCGCCTATGGGCCGGGCGGGCTGAAGATGCCCGATTGGGCCAAGGACTGGGGCGGCACGAAATCCGCCGGCCGTTCCAAGGTGGCGTCGGTCCTGCTCGCCATGGAACTCGACCATGACAGCGGCGGCGTCACCGGAAAGGTGCAGGCCGGCAGTTTCGCCGGCCGCGATCTCGATGAGCTCAGCCTCGCCGAGCTCGGCACGCTGATGCGCGAATGCCTCGCGGCGGACCCCGACGGGGCGCGATTGCTAGAGGCTTATCTCGACCGCCGGGCGCCCGGCTGGCGTGAAGACGCTGATCGTCACCGCGACGCGGGGCAGGGCAGCGCGGCGCGCCCGGGCACGATGTCGGATCAGGAGGCCTACGAGATCCTGGGGCTTCAGCCGGGCGCGGGGGAGGAAGCGGTTCGCGAGGCCCATCGGGGCCTGATGAAACGCATCCATCCGGACGCCGGGGGTACCAGCGGCCTTGCCGCCCGCGTCAATCAAGCCAAGGATACCTTGCTGAAGAAACATGGCTGAGTTCCTTCCCTGATCGTTCAGCCGCGGGTCGCGAAGCAGGCGAAGCCGCCGCGCTTGAGCTGGGCGCAGGCCTTCTCGGCGTCCTTGGACTCCTCGAAGCCGGCAAAACGGGCGCGGTAGAGCGTGGCGCCGCGGGCCTCGACCTTCTCGGTGAAGGGCGATGCGTCGGCGAGCGGGCCGGAAGCCTTGGCGCGGGCCCGGGCGAGGATGTCCTTGGCCTTGGTCTCGTCGTCGGTGGCGCCGAGCTGGATCACCCATTTCGAGGCGGGCGCAGGCTCGGCGACCTTGGCGATCGAGGAGGTGGTGTCGACATTCGCCGGCGGGCGCAGAATTTTGCCGTCGGCCGGCGGGGCGCCCGTCGACCAGCGCCTGGCGGACGGCGTCGTCGTGGCGG